>DASVAW010000096.1 GCA_036376135.1 Candidatus Polarisedimenticolaceae bacterium
CGGGAGATGAGCGGCAAACGCCTCGGCTTCTTCGAGCGTTACCTCACCGTCTGGGTCGCCGCGTGCATGGTCGTCGGCGTCGCGCTCGGCAAGCTGTTCCCCGGCCTGACCGCCTCGATCCGCTCCCTCGAGTTCGGCGACGGTAGCCGGGTGAACATCCCGATCGCCGTCCTCATCTGGCTGATGGTCTACCCGATGATGCTCAAGATCGACTTCGGGAGCCTGCTGGGGGTCGGGCGGCGCCCCGGCGGTTTGCTCGTCACGCTCTTCGTGAACTGGATCGTGAAGCCGTTCTCGATGGCCTTCCTCGGGTGGCTGTTCTTCAAGCACCTGTTCCTGCCGTGGATCGGTCCCGAGCTGGCGGACCAATACGTCGCGGGGGTGATCATCCTCGCCGCCGCGCCCTGCACCGCGATGGTGTTCGTCTGGTCGTACCTGACCGACGGCGACCCGGCCTACACCCTGGTCCAGGTCTCGTTGAACGACCTGATCATGCTCGTGTTGTTCGCGCCGATCGTCGGCCTTCTCGTCGCCGGAGCGAGCGACCTGGAGGTCCCGTTCCGGGTCCTGCTGACGAGCGTCGTCGTGTTCATCGTGATCCCGCTCGCGGCGGGAAGCCTGAGCCGCTTCGCGCTCATCCGGTCGAAGGGGAAGGCGTGGTTCGAGGGGAGCTACCTCCCCGTGTTCCACCCCGTCACGACGATCGCGTTGCTCCTGACCCTCGTCCTGATCTTCGCCTTTCAGGCCGACAACCTCACGGGGCGGTTCGTCCACGTGCTGCTGATCGCGATTCCGATCCTGATCCAGGTCTATTTCAACGCGGGGCTGGCCTACGGCCTCATGAAGGCGTTCCGGATCCCGCACGCCGTCGCGGCGCCGGGGGCGCTGATCGGCGCCTCCAACTTCTTCGAGCTCGCCGTCGCGGTCGCGATCACGTTGTTCGGGCCGGAGTCCGGAGCCGCCCTCGCCACCGTCGTGGGGGTGCTCGTGGAGGTGCCCGTGATGCTCACGGTCTGCGCGTTCTGCAACCGGACGCGCCACTGGTTCCCGTCATGACGCTCGTCGCCCTCGCGCTCGCGGCGGCGGCGGCGACGACGCCGGCGCCGGAACACGCCGTTCGCGTCTACTACTTCTACACGACGCAACGATGCGCGTCCTGCAGGAAGATCGAAGCGTGGACGGACGAGGCGGTTCACGCCGCCTGGCCGGAAGCGGTGGATTCGAGCGCCATCGAGTGGGTCCCGCTGAACCTCGACGAGCCCGCGAACCGGCACTTCGTGTCCGACTACCGGCTCTTCACGAAGTCGGTCGTCGTCGTCGAGCTGCGCAACGGGGAACAGGTCCGCTGGAAGAACCTTCCGAGGATCTGGGAGCTCCTGATGGATCGCGACGCCTTTCGCCGATACGTCCGGCGCGAGGTGGCCGCCTACCTCGAGGCGGAGCCGTGACGGAGCTGCTGACGGCGAGCGCCGCGGCGTTCTGGTTGGGGATCCTGACCTCGATCAGCCCGTGTCCGCTCGCGACCAACATCGCCGCGGTCTCCTACCTCGGGAAGGACCTGAGTCGACCGGGGAGATTCGCGGCATCGGGCCTTCTCTACGCCGCAGGGAGGGTCGCGGTCTACGTGCTCCTCGCCGTGGGGATCGTGTCGAGCCTCCTTTCGATCCCCGCGGTCGCCGCGTTCCTCCAGAACGAGATGAACCGCCTGCTGGGGCCGGTGCTCGTCGTCGCCGGGATCTTCGTCCTCGGATGGGTCCCCCTCCCTCGCGGCTGGCGCGGCGCCGACGCGTCGCTTCAGCGTCGTGCGGCGGCGTCCGGTGTGCTGGGCGCCGGGCTTCTCGGCGTGTTGTTCGCCCTGTCGTTCTGCCCGATCTCCGCGGGACTGTTCTTCGGGAGCCTGCTCCCGCTCTCCGCGAGCTCGGGCTCCCGCTTTCTCGTTC
Organism: Candidatus Polarisedimenticolaceae bacterium; assembly: GCA_036376135.1. Taxonomy (NCBI): domain Bacteria; kingdom Pseudomonadati; phylum Acidobacteriota; class Candidatus Polarisedimenticolia; order Candidatus Polarisedimenticolales; family Candidatus Polarisedimenticolaceae; species Candidatus Polarisedimenticolaceae bacterium. The sequence goes on from DASVAW010000096.1 coordinate 1,941, forward strand.
CCGCGGCGTTCGGACTGGGAACCGGACTTCCGGTGATCGGCCTCGCCGCCGCGGTTCTCCTCGGCCTGGGAAGGCTCGCGCGGGCCTTCCAGGCACTGAGCCGGTTCGAGTTCTGGGCCCGCAGGGTCACGGGGGTCGTCTTCCTCGTCGTCGGCGCATGGTTCGTGATCACGCGGACCTTCGCCGCCGGCGGCTGATTCGAGGTGGTTCGATGGACGACGGCAGGAAGGTCATCGAGGTGCTCGGCCCCGGCTGCCCGCGCTGTTTCGAGACCCATCGCGTCGTGCAGCACGTCGTGGAGGAGGCGGCGCTCGACGCCGTCGTCCGGAAGGTCGACTCCATCGACCGCATGGTGGAGCTGGGCGTGTTGAGCACGCCGGCGCTCGTCGTCGACGGGACGGTGGTGCTTTCCGGGCGAATCCCGAAGGCGGACGAGGTCCGCAGGCTTCTCGGCCTCGCCTGATGCGGGAACGGACGAAGCTCGCGCTGCTGCTGGCGGCGTTCGCGGCGGCGTACGTTCTTCCGATCGAGAGCCCCCGCGTTCAGGGCGCGGCGCTCGAGGGGCTCTTCCTCCTCAAGGACTACGCGCGGCAACACGTGCTCCTCTGCCTCGTGCCGGCCTTCTTCATCGCGGGCGCGATCGGGCAGTTCGTGAGCCAGGGCGCGGTGCTGCGTTATCTCGGAAGGACCGCGAACCCCGTGGTCGCCTATGGGGTGGCGTCGGTCTCGGGAAGCGTGCTCGCCGTCTGCTCCTGCACCGTGCTCCCGCTGTTCGCGGGCATCTACAGGCGCGGCGCCGGGCTCGGGCCCGCGACGGCGTTCCTCTACTCCGGCCCGGCGATCAACGTCCTGGCGATCATCCTGACCGCAAGGGTCCTCGGCCTCGACCTCGGCCTCGCCCGCGCGATCGGCGCCGTCAGCTTCTCGGTCGTCGTCGGGGCGATGATGGCGGCGATCTTCCGCAAGGGGGAAGCCGAGCGGCAGGCGGGAGGCCCCGATCCGTTCGCGTCGGCCGGGGGCTCCGCGTCGCGGCGCTCGCTCGCGCAGGACGCGTCGTTCCTGGGGACGATGGTCGCGGTCCTGGTCTTCGCCAACTGGAGCGGCTCGGGGGAGGTCGGCTTCTTCGTCGCGGTGGCCCGAGTGAAGTGGATCCTCGCCGGGGGCGGGATGCTGGCGCTGGCGTGGATGCTGATCCGCTGGTTCGACCGCGACGAGCTCCGGGCCTGGGTCCAGGCGACGTGGGGGTTCGCCAAGCAGATCACCCCGCTGCTCCTCGGCGGAATCCTCGTCTCCGGGTGGCTCATGGGGCGCCCGGGCGCCGACGCGGGCCTGATCCCGTCGTCGTGGGTCGCCGGGGTCGTCGGCGGGAACTCCCTGCTCGCCAACGGGATCGCCTCGGTCGTCGGGGCCTTCATGTATTTCGCCACCCTGACCGAGGTGCCGATCCTCCAGACCCTGATCGGCTCGGGGATGGGGAAGGGGCCCGCGCTCGCGCTCCTCCTGGCCGGGCCCGCGCTGTCGCTTCCCAGCATGCTCGTGATCCACGCGTACCTGGGTTTCCGGAAGACCGCGACGTACGTCGGGCTCGTCATCGTGCTGGCGACGCTGACGGGGTGGATCTACGGGGCGATCTCGGGGTGAGCCGGGGGCGCGCGTGGTATAAGCCCGACCGAACGGAGGGAGGGGCCATGGTTCCAGCGCTTGCCGCCCTCGTCCTCGCCGCCGATCCCCACGTACCGCTGCGTTTCGCCTGGCCCGAACGCGCCGCCGCGATCGTCGAGCTCACCACCGAGCGGCGCGTCGGCGAGGTCGCCCTGTCGGTCGTCGTGCGCAGCCGGCTCGACGTCGCGCCGGAGGCGCCGCCGGGGCACCGGCTCGTGCGATTCTCGAAGCCCACGATCGTCTCGATCGACGGCGTTCCCTTCGCGAAGGCGCGCACGGACACCGAGGCGTCCGACGTCGCGCGCGTCGTCCGGTCGATGACGCCGTCGTTCGTCGTCGACGACGCCGGGCGGTACCTCGAGGCGCGAGACGCCGATCGGATGATCCGCGAGGTGCTCGCTGCGGTGGGGCTTCCCGACCTCCCGTTCGGCATGTCGGCATTCGCGGGGCTCGTGGGGGAGGTCGCGCCGCGGGACTGGCAGATGTGGGTCGAGTTGTGGATCGGCGACGCCCTGCTTCCCGGGGAGTGGACCCGGCTGGACCGCGTGATGCCGTTCGAGGGCGCCCTGGCCCCGGTGACGCTGATCCGAAAGCGCGTGCCGCCGGTCGGTGGAGCGGATCACACGCGGCTGCTGCTCGAGGCCGAGTACCCCTCCGACGCCGTCCGCACGTACACCACCGGTGTCCTGCTCGACCTCGCAATCGAGGCGGAGCGTCTGGGCGACGACGTCCGGGCGAACCGGAAGTGGATCGAAAGTGCCCGCTTCAGCCCCGTCGAGGAGACGATCACCGCGGAGCTGGAAACGGCGACCCTGCGGCCGATCGTCGTGGAGCGGGTGCGGTCGTTTTTCGCGGAGAACGACGGCTTCCGGGTCGAGGGGACCGAGCGGCGCGTCCACCGTTTCGAGTGGCTGGAGCGGGGGGTCGGGGATTAAGATCCCTGCGCCATGCACCCGTCCGGCCGGCCCCGTCTCCTCGGGATCCTCCTGATCCTGACCCTCCTTGCGGGAGGGTTGCCGACGGTCGTGCCGGCCGTCTGCGAGGACGATTGCGCCGATTCCTGCGGGGACGGCTGTTTCGACTGCGCGTGCTGCGCCCCGACCCGGGCGCCCGCCGTCCTCGGCGCCCCCGCCGCTCCGGTCGCCGAGACCGCGGCGCGCCACGAAGCCGAGGCCACCCCCCGCACGGCACACGCCGATCCGGGCGACGTCTTCCACGTCCCACGTCCGGCCGCCTGAGCGATCCCCGTTTTCGAAGTCCCATCGCTCGAGGTGTCCCATGCGTGGACTGGTGTTCCTCTCCGCCGTCCTGATCTTCCATCTTGCGGGGTGCGGCTCGCGCCCCGAGCCGGCGCCCGCCGTACTGACGGACTGGTGCGTCGAGCACCGGGTCCCCGAGTCGAAGTGCACCCTCTGCCACCCGGACCTGGTCGCGGGATTCCAGGGCGCGAACGACTGGTGCGCGGAGCACGGGCTGCCTGAGAGCGTTTGCCCGATCTGCCATCCGGACGTCGTCCCCGCGAACGCCCCGCCCGCTCCGCCCGAGGATCCCGAGGCGCCGCCTCCCGACAAGCTGAAGGTCCGCCTCGATTCGCCGCGCGTCGCGGAGGTCGCCGGGATCGAGACGGAGCCGGTGCAACCGGAAGCCGGAGTGGACGCGTTCGCCGCCACCGCGAAGCTCGTCTACGACGCCTCGCGCCGGGCGGAGGTCAACGCGCGCCGCCCCGGGGTGGTGCGGGAGGTCCTCGTCGACGTCGGCTCGTTCGTTCGCAGGGGAGCGCCCCTCGTCGTTCTCGACAGCCCGGAGGTCGGCGCCGACCGCTCGCGCCTTGCGGCGGCAAGGGCGCGCGTCGAGACCGCGTCCGCGCAGCTCGAGCGCGATCGTGCGCTCTACGGGCAGGGGATCGTCCCGCGCCGCGACCTCCAGGAGTCCGAAAGCCAGCTCGCCGACGCGCGCGCGGAGGTCGATACGCTCGAGGCGGCGGGCGGGGTCGTCGGCACGGGGGCGACCTCGGGCCGGTACACCCTCGTCGCGCCGATCACGGGGGTCGTCGTGCGGCGCACGGTCACGGTGGGACGGCAGGTCGACATCGAGGAGATGCTCCTCGAGGTGGTCGATCCGTCGGTCCTGTGGGCGGAGATCGACGTTCCCGAGCCCAGGCTCGCCGGCGTGGCCACCGGGCTCGAGATCACCCTGACCTTCGACGCGATCCCCGGGCGCGACTTCCGGGGGCGCATCTTCTCGGTCTCCCCCGAGGTCGATCCCCGTACACGCACCGCGGTGGCGAGGGTAAGGCTCGACAACGCCGACGGGGCGCTGCGCGCGAACATGTACGGTCGCGCGAGGATCACCGCGGGCGGCAAGGGGAACGGGGTGGTGGTGCCGCGCGCCGCGCTGCAGCGGGCGAACGGCGTGGACGTCGTGTTCGTCCGGATCTCGGACCTCCTGTACGAGACGCGGCACGTCGAGGCCCGCCCCCGCGACGACGGCCGCGTCGAGCTCGCGAGCGGGGTCGCGCCCGGCGAGCGGGTGGTCACCGTCGGGAGCTTCCTGCTGAAGACCGAGACGTTGAAGGGCAGCATCGGCGCCGGCTGCTGCGACGTCGAGTAACGCGATGCTCGAAGCGATCCTCACGTGGTCCCTGCGCCACCGCGTCGCCGTCCTCGCGCTGTGGGCGACGATCGCGGCGGTCGGGGTGGTGGCGCTCGCGCGCCTCCCCATCGACGCCTTCCCCGACACCACCCCCGTCCAGGTCCAGGTCAACACCGTCGCCCCGGCGCTGCCGCCGCTCGAGATCGAGCGACAGGTCACCGCACCGGTGGAGCAGGCGATCGGGGGACTTCCAGGCCTCCATGAAGTCCGTTCCGTCTCGAAGTTCGGCTTCTCGCAGGTCACCGTCACCTTCGAGGACGGAACCGACGTCTACCTCGCGCGCCAGGTCGTGGGCGAGCGGCTCGCCGCCGTCGAGCTCCCGGCGGGGCTGGAGCGCCCGACCCTCGGCCCGGTCGCCACGGGCCTCGGCGAGATCTTCCATTACCTCGTCACCGGAAAAGCCTCCCTCGCCGAGCTGCGCACCGCCCAGGACTGGATCATCCGACCGCAGCTGCGCTCGGTGACCGGCGTCGCGGAGGTCAACTCGTGGGGCGGGGACGAGCGGCAGATCCAGGTCCTCGTCGATCCCGTCCGGTTGCAGGGATTCGGCCTTTCCCTCGAGCGCCTGATCGAGTCGCTCGAGCGCGGGAACGCCGGCGCGGGCGGGGGGACGATCGACGTTGCGGGGGAGTCGAGCCTCGTGCACGGCGACGGGCGGGTCACGACCCCGGCCGACGTCGCGCGCACCGTGGTGGATGCGCGCGAAGGCGTCCCGGTCCTCGTGCGCGACGTCGCGCGCGTCGTCGAGGGGAGGGAAATCCGGCGCGGCGCCGTGACGGCGGACGGCAACGGGGAGGCCGTGCTCGGCCTCGGTTTCCTGCTGATGGGCGAGAACAGCCACGACGTGACCCACCGGCTGAGCGCACGGCTCGAGGAAATCCGTAAGACGCTTCCCGCGGGAGTGTCGGTCACCCCGGTTTACGAGCGCACGACCCTCGTCGACCAGGTGCTCGCGACCGTGCGGACGAATCTCCTCGAGGGAGCGCTGCTGGTCGTCGCGGTGCTGTTCGTCTTCCTCGGCAACGTCCGGGCGGGGCTGCTCGTGGCCGCGGCGATCCCGCTTTCCATGCTCTTCGCCTTCGACCTCATGACCCGCTTCGGGATCGCGGCCACGCTGATGAGCCTCGGCGCGATCGACTTCGGGATGGTCGTCGACAGCTCCGTGATCGTCGTGGAGAACGCGGAGCGGCGCCTGCAGGAAAGCGACGGGGAGAGGTCGATCCTCGACGTCGTCCGCGACGCCGCGCTCGAGGTGCGCCGCCCGACGATGTTCGGCGAGCTCGTCGTGATCGTCGTGTACCTGCCAATCCTCGCCCTCGAAGGCGTCGAGGGAAAGCTCTTCCGGCCGATGGCGCTGACGGTGATCTTCGCCCTCGTCGGCTCGCTCGTCCTCTCCCTCACGCTCACCCCGGTCCTGGCGAGCCTGTTCCTTCGACGCGGGCGCCGGCACGGCGACACGCTGCTGATGCGCGGGCTGACCCGCGCCTACCGTCCCATCCTGGCCGCGGCGCTGGCGCGGCCGAAGGTCGTGGTCGGAACGGCGCTGCTGCTGGTCGCCGGTGCGGCGGCACTCGCGACGCGGCTCGGGTCCGAGTTCGTCCCGCGCCTGAGCGAGGGGACGATCGTGATGAACACCGTCCGGCTCGCCGGGGTCGCGGTGGATGAGTCGGTGCGCTACGGGACGCGGATCGAGCGGGCACTGCTCGCCGCCTACCCCGACGAGATCGAACGGGTGTGGAGCCGGACCGGGAGCGCCGAGATCGCCACCGACCCGATGGGCCTCGAGCTGACCGACGTGTTCGTCACGCTCACCCCCCGCAAGCGGTGGACGCGCGCGAAGACGCAGCAGGAGCTCGTCGCGAGCATGGAGCGGGAGCTCGGCGGCCTCCCGGGGATGCGGCGGATCTTCACGCAGCCGATCGAGATGAGGGTCAACGAGATGCTCGCGGGGATCCGGACCGACGTCGGGGTGAAGCTGTTCGGAGACGACCTCGACGTGCTCCGGACGAAGGCGGCCGAGATCGAGGCGGTGCTGAATCGCACGCGCGGGTCGGCCGACGTCACGACCGAGCAGCTCACGGGGCAGCCGGTGCTGACGGTCGCGATCGACCGCGAGGCCGTGGCCCGTCACGGGATCCCCGTCGACGAGGTCCTCGAGGTCGTCCGGGCTCTGGGCGGCCGGAAGGTCGGCGAGCTCCAGGAGGGGGACCGGAGGTTCCCGGTCGTCGTGCGGCTCGAGGACGCGTACCGCCTCGATCCCGCCGCGTTCGGCCGGACGCTCGTGACGACCGCGACGGGGGAGCGCCTGCCGCTGTCGAGCCTCGCGAAGATCACCACGGCCGAGGGGCCCGCGACTCTGCAGCGCGAATGGGGCAAGCGCAGGATCGTCGTCCAGGCGAACGTGCGCGGCCGGGACGTCGGGTCGTTCGTCGACGAGGCGCGCGCCGCGATCGACCGCGAGGTCTTGCTCCCGCCCGGGTACTGGGTGCGGTTCGGAGGGCAGTTCGAGCAATACGAGAGCGCGCGGTCGCGCCTGATGCTCGTCATTCCCGCCGCCCTCGCCGGCGTGCTGGTGCTCCTCTACCTGACCTACGGCACCCTCGCCGACACGCTGCGCGTCTTCGCCGGGGTGCCGTTCGCGGCCGTGGGCGGGGTGCTCGCGTTGTGGCTGCGCGACCTCCCCTTCAGCGTCTCGGCGTGGGTCGGGTTCGTGGCGCTGTCCGGCGTATCCGTCCTCGGCGACATGGTCCTCGTCTCCACGATCCGGCAGCTGCGGGGGGAGGGGTTGCCGCCGCTCGAGGCGATCGAGTCCGCCGCGCTCCGGCGGTTGCGCCCCGTCCTGATGACCGGGCTCGTCGCGAGCCTCGGATTCCTCCCGATGGCGCTGAACACGGGGGTCGGGGCGGAGGTCCAGCGTCCCCTCGCGACCGTGGTGATCGGGGGGGTGCTCTCCTCGACGCTCCTGACCCTCGTGGTGCTGCCGGTGATGTACCGGGTGGTGAGCCGGGAAGGCAGGGGAGGGGACTTGGTGCCGGCGGGAGGAATCGAACCTCCGACCTAGGGATTATGAGACCCTCGCTCTAACCGCTGAGCTACGCCGGCCCGTGCAGAAAGCCGCGCCAATTTAGCCAAGCCCCGCCGGGGGGTCAAGGAACCCCCCGGAGACTGCCCTGGGTCAAGGCTGCCGCAAGGCCCCGGGGTCTATAATCCGCGCGGTCCGGAGGCCCTCCACTTGGAATGCGTCACCTGTAAGAAGACCGAGAACGACACGACGCTGCGGAAGTGCTCCGTCTGCCACAAGTACTACTGCGACGAGCACACGTACCACTACAGCGGCCGGGCGTTCTGCTCCAAGCACTGCGCGGACTACTTCTTCTTCGCCGACCCCGAGGACTAGCCAGGAGAGCTCCCCCGATGTTCCCCGTCAGCCGCCCCCGCCGCCTGCGTCGCACCCTCGCCGTGCGCGACCTCGTCCGCGAGACCCGCCTGAACGCCGCCGAGTTCGTCTATCCCCTCTTCGCGTGCCCCGGGACGGGGGTGAGCCGCGAGATCCCGTCGATGCCCGGCGTGTTCAACCTCTCGGTCGACCGGATCGTCGAGGAGGTCGGGGCGATGCGGGAGGAGGGGGTCAAGGCGACGATCCTCTTCGGCATCCCCGAGCACAAGGACGAGCAGGGCTCCGACGGCTGGAGCGACGACGCACCGGTCCAGCGCGCGGTGAGGGCGCTCAAGAAGGCCTACGACGACGTCGTCGTGATGACCGACGTCTGCATGTGCGAATACACCAGTCACGGGCACTGCGGGATCGTGCGCGAGGGGACCGTCCAGAACGACGAGACCCTCGAGCTCCTCGCCAAGGTGGCGGTGTCCCACGCGCGGGCCGGGGCCGACGTCGTCGCCCCGTCCGACATGATGGACGGCCGCGTCGGCGCGATCCGCGAGGCGCTCGACGACGCGGGGTTCGAGAACACCCCGATCCTCGCCTACGCCGCGAAGTACGCCTCGGCGTTCTACGGGCCGTTCCGCGACGCCGCGGGATCGACGCCGCAGTTCGGCGATCGCAAGGCCTACCAGATGGACCCCGGCAACAGCGACGAGGCCCTTCGCGAGGTCGAGCTCGACCTCGAGGAAGGGGCCGACATGGTGATGGTCAAGCCGGCGCTCGCCTATCTCGACATCATCCGGCGGGTGCGCGACACCTTCGGCGTCAAGGTCGCCGCCTACAACGTCAGCGGCGAGTATTCGATGCTGATGGCCGCCGCCGAACGCGGCTGGATCGAGCGCGAGCGCGCGATCCTCGAGGTGCTCACCGCGATCAAGCGGGCGGGCGCGGACCTGATCCTGACCTACCACGCGCGCGAGGCGGCGCGGCTCCTCCTTCGCGGGTGAAGGGGAACCTCCTCTTCGACCCGGAGGCGTACCGCTGCGCCCCGAGTCCGCAGGCCCTCCTCAAGGAGCTCGCGCGGACGCACCGGCCTCCGGTGGTCCCTCGGCTCCGGCGCGAGGAGGAGGACCACCGGGCGATCGCGCACCTGCGCACGATCGGCGCCGAGCTCGCACGGCACTTCCGGCTCCGCTATTCGTTGATCGAGGCGGAGCTTCCGGAGGTCGTCGAGCACTACGGCATCTGTTACAAGGACGGCTTGATCCGGATCCGCCTGCGTCACGCGAAGACCGGGCGGCTCCTCAAGGAGTCGAGCCTCGTGGACACGTTGTGCCACGAGCTCGCCCACTTGAGACACTTCAATCACTCCCCCCGCTTCCATCGTTTCTGGCAGCAGGTCCTGGACGAGGCCCGGCGCCGCGGCTGGTACCGGCCCGGCCCGCAGGATCCGAAGCGGGGGCAACTTTCCCTGTTCGAGGACTGGGCGTGCGGGACCGGGCCCGTCCGGCGGACGAAGGAGACGCGACGATGAACCCGATGGAACGGCGGTACGCCGAGGCGAAGTCCGTGATCCCCGGCGGCGTGAACAGCCCCGTGCGAGCCTTCGGCGGCGTGGGGGGGACGCCGGTTTTCTTCCAGAGCGCCCACGGCGCGACCCTCGTCGACTCCGACGGCAAGTCCTACGTCGATTACGTCGGATCGTGGGGGCCGATGATCGTCGGCCACACGCACCCGAAGGTCGTCGAGGCGATTCGCGACCAGGCGGGGAAGGGATCGTCGTTCGGCGCGCCGACCGAGCTCGAGACCGAGATGGCCCGGCGCGTGCTCGCGCGGATCCCGTCGTGCGCGAAGGTGCGGTTCGTCTCGTCGGGGACCGAGGCGTGCATGGCGGCGATCCGCGTCGCGCGCGGGTACACCGGGCGCGAGGCGATCGTGAAGTTCGAGGGGTGTTACCACGGCCACGCCGACTCGCTGCTGGTGAAGGCGGGGTCGGGCGTCCTGACCCTGTCCTTGCCGGGGACCCCCGGGATCCCCGAGAAGCTCGCCGCGCTCACGTACGTCGCGCCGTACAACGACCCTAAGGCGCTCGAGGAGTTGTTCGAAGCGAAGGGGAAGGAGATCGCGGCGGTCATCCTCGAGCCGGTCGTCGGGAACATGGGGCTCGTCCCGCCGTCCCCCGGGTATCTCGAGGCCGTGCGCGCCCTCACGAAAAAGTACGGGATCGTCTTCATCTGCGACGAGGTGATGACCGGCTTCCGCGTCGACAAGGGAGGCGCCCAGACCCGCTTCGGGATCGACCCCGACCTCACCACCTTCGGGAAGATCATCGGCGGGGGCCTGCCGGTCGGGGCCTACGGCGGGAAGGCCGAGATCATGGCGAAGGTCGCCCCGGAGGGGCCCGTCTACCAGGCGGGGACGTTGTCGGGGAACCCCCTCGCGATGCGCGCGGGGATGGCGACCCTCGACCTCACGGCGGAACCGGGGTTCTACGAGAAGCTCGAGGCGGTCTCCGCGAAGGTCGCCGACGCGCTCGTGACCGCGGCGAAGGAGGCCGGCGTTCCCGTCGTGATGAACCGCGTGGGGTCGATGTTCACGCCCTTCTTCACCGACCGCCCGGTCTTTGACTACACGACCGCGGCGACGTCGAACACCAAGCGCTTCGCCGCGTTCTTCCACGGCATGCTCGATCGCGGGGTGTACATCCCGCCCTCGCAGTTCGAGGCGTGGTTCGTGTCGGCCGCCCACTCCGACGCCGAGGTCGCGAAGACCCTCGAGGCGGCCCGCGGCGCGATGAAGGACGCCGCCGCAGTCTAAAAAAGGGGTCAGGCCCCTTTTTCTTGCAGAGGTTTAGTTCGCTTCGATCAGGCTCTTGAGCTTGGCGAAGTCGAGCTCCTGCTTCTTCACCGCCTGCGGGGTGATCAGCGGCTCCATGAGCCGGTAGAGCCACTTGTCGTAGCGGAACGATCCGACGCTCTCGAAGCGCGTCCGCCCGCCGAGGTCGGTGAGCGTCCAGGTCGAGGTCCCCTCGAAGCCGATCTCGGAGGTGAGGCGCACGCGGCTCAGGCGCAACGGCTCCTCCGCGATGAGCTCGCCCTGAATCTCGACTTGCTTCTTCATGTTCGGGTCGTCCATGACCCACGCGAACTTCTTGCCGACCCCCGTGATCTCGGGGGTGAGGTCGCGCACGTCCACGAGCCAGCTCACCCACTTCTTCTGCTTGTCGGCCTGCGTGAGCCAAGGCCACACCGCCTCGGGGGGACGGTCGATCTCGATCGCCGTCGTCATCGTCCCGGCCCCCTTGCGGAAGCTCATCAGCATGAGGACGAGAACGGCCGCGACGACGAGTCCGACGACGCCGGCGACGAGGTAGAGCAAGATCTTCATCGGGAACTCCCCTTGGCGAGGCGGGCGCCGACGACGGCGCCCGCGACGGCGAGGCCCGCCG
>DASVAW010000097.1 GCA_036376135.1 Candidatus Polarisedimenticolaceae bacterium
GACGCCGTCTCCGAAGGGGTCGCGCGCCGCCTCGGCGATCCCCGGCCGTCCTGGGCGGAGGCGCTTCGCGAGCGAGGCCTTCCACCCGCCGTGGCGAGGCTCGCCGCCGCGGTCGCCGTCGCGGCCTGCGCCCTCCTGCTCGTCCGCACGCCGCATCCGACGCCGCCGACCGCGGACGCGGCCGTGGCCGTCGCCGACGCCGACCGGGCCGGGGTGACGCTCGTCGAGCCCGCTCCCGAAGCGCAGGTCATCGACCTCACCGTCGGGGGAACGCAGGTCGTCATGATCTTCGACCCGGAGTTGAAGCTGTGAGCCGCATCGGTCGCCTGGCATGGGTCCTCGTCGCGTCGATCCCCTTCGCGCCGCCGGCGGACGCCGCGGAGGCGCTCGTCGCGAAGGCGTACGAAGTCCGATTCCGCAGCCCGGCGGACGTCGCGGAGATCGTCGCCCCGGTGCTCAGCGCCGACGGCCAGGTGTCCTTCCAGTCGCGGCTGATGCGGATCACCGTGGTCGACCGCCCGTCGGTGCACGAGCGCATCCCCGCCCTGATCGCCAGCTTCGACCTCCCCCCGCGGACCGTCGACGTGACCCTGGCCCTGTTCCTCGGGACCGATCGCCGCGAGCAGGAAGCCGGCCGGACGGCTCCCGTGGAAGGGTTGTCCCGCGACGTGCGCGGGGTCGCCGAGACGCTCGCGGACTTCACCAAGTGGAACACCTACAAGTCGCTGGGCGGCCGGTCGGTCGCGTCCGCGGAGGGGTCGCGGGTCGAGGTCGAGCTCGAGGACGGGTACCGGGCGTCGTGGACCGTCGAGGCGGTCTCGGGCGCCGACGGCGCGCTGAAGCTGCGCGGGTTCACCCTCGAGCGGCGCACGCGCGCCGCGGACGGCACCGAGTCGGTCCAGGTCGTGTGGCGCGCCGACGTGGCGCTCGTCGCGGGCCGGTCGGTCGTGGTGGGCGCGGCGCAGAACCCCGAGTCGAGGCGGGCCTTGTTCGTCTCGCTGCAGGCGAAGCCGAGGTAACGGTGCCCGAGTTCGTCTGTCGCATGGCGCTCCCCACGGGGGAGATCGTCGAGCGGGTCCTCGAATCCGCCGACGAGGCGTCGCTCCGTCGCGAGCTGGAGGAGAAGGACTACCTCCTGCTCGCGCTGCGACGGCGGAACGCCCTGTTCGCGGGACTGGTTTCGACGTTCTCGATGAAGCCGAAGGTCAGCCCGCAGGAGTTCCTGTTCTTCAACCAGGAGTTCTCCGCGCTGCTCCGGGCGGGCCTGCCGATCCTGGCCAGCCTCGACATCTTGATCGAGCGTCGCAAGAACCCCGTGTTCCGCAAGGCGCTCGTCGACGTGCGCGAACGGGTCAAGTCGGGCGAGGCCCTCTCGCAGGCCTTCCAGGCGCAGGGCGAGCTCTTCCCGCGTCTTTACTGGTCGTCGCTGGCGTCGGGCGAGCGCTCGGGGGAGCTGCCTTCGGTCCTCGCGCGCTACATCGCCTACACCCGGAGCGTCCTCGCGGTCCGCAAGAAGCTGATCTCCGCGGCGACCTACCCCGCGATCCTGCTCACGCTGGCGCTCGTGCTCGTCGGCGTGATGGTCTTCTACGTCATCCCGCAGTTCTCGAGCTTCCTGAAGGAGCTCAACGTCGACCTCCCCATGGTCACCGTCTGGATCATGGAGGGCGCCAACTACGCCGTGGCCAACTGGTGGATGATCGTGGGGGTCGCCGTCGTCGCGGCCGGGACGACGGTCACCTGGATCCGCAGCGAATCCGGAAGGCTGGCGTTCGACCGCATCAAGTTCCGGATCCCGCTGATCGGCCGGGTCATCCACGACTACGCGCAGAACCGGTTCACGCGCACCCTCGGAACGCTCGTCGCCGGGGGCATCCCCCTCGTGACCGCACTCGAGCTCGCGGCGCGGGCCGTGGGGAACTCCTACATGGAGGAGCGGCTGCAGGGCGTGACCCAGTCCGTCCGCGAGGGACAGGCGCTCTGGGAGTCCCTGGAGCGCACGAAGCTGGTCTCGGACATCTCGATCGAGATGATCAAGGTCGGGGAGTCCACCGGCGCGCTCGTCGAGATGCTCGACTACGCCTCGTCGTTCACGGAGGAGGAGATCGACTTCCGGCTGAACCGGCTGATCACCTTCGTCGAGCCGATCATGCTCGTGTTCATGGCCGCGGTGGTGGCCGGGATGCTCATGGCCGTCTATCTCCCGTTGCTCCAGGCGGCGGGGGGCGGAGCGAAATTCTGATGGCCGAGCCGACGCGCATCGCCCCGGACGGGTCGGGCGGGGACGTCCTCTCCGAGGAGTACCAGGCCCGCCGCCTGGCGGAGCGGCTCTCGATCGAGTTCGTCGACCTCGACAACTTCGAGATCGACCCCGAGCTGTTCCGGGAGATCCCGGTCGACCTGATGTTCCGCTACAACTTCGTCCCGCGGCACAGGACCTCGTTGGGGCTGCAGATCGTCGTGGCCGACCCGACCGACGTCCTGATGATCGACGAGCTCGAGCTGCTGCTCGGCAGCTCGATCGAGGTGGCCGTCGGGACCCCCACCGCGATCCAGGAGATCCTGAAGAAGTCCGAGTCGTCCCAGCGCGTCCTGGAGGAGGCCACCGAGGAGTTCCGCGTCCAGATCGTCCGCGAGGACGAGGAGACGGGGGAAGAGACCCTCACGATCGACCGGCTGACCTCCGACCAGTCCCCGATCATCAAGCTGGTCGACTCGACGCTCTTCAACGCGCTGCAGCGGCGGGCGTCGGACATCCACATCGAGACCCGCGACAAGGAAGTCGTCATCAAGTACCGCATCGACGGCGTCCTCTACCAGGCGATGGAGCCGATCGACAAGAAGTTCCACTCGACGATCATCTCGCGCATCAAGGTCATGTCCGAGCTCGACATCTCCGAGAAGCGCGTGCCGCAGGACGGCCGCTTCAAGCTCCGGATCAAGGGGCGCACGATCGATTTCCGCGTGTCGATCATGCCGAGCGTGCACGGCGAGGACTGCGTCATCCGCATCCTCGACAAGGAGTCGACCAACCGCGAGTTCGCCTCGCTCAGCCTCGAGGTCTGCGGGTTCGAGGACCGGGACCTGCAGCGCCTGCGGCGGTTCATCAAGGAGCCGTACGGGATGGTGCTCGTCACGGGGCCCACGGGGTCCGGCAAGACGACGACCCTCTACGCGGCGATCTCGGAGATCAAGAACGAGGAGGACAAGATCATCACGATCGAGGATCCCGTGGAGTACCAGCTCCCGGGGATCACGCAGATCCCGGTGAACGAGAAGAAGGGTCTCACCTTCGCCCGCGGCCTGCGCTCGATCCTGCGCCACGACCCCGACAAGGTGATGGTCGGCGAGATCCGCGACGCCGAGACCGCGCAGATCGCGATCCAGTCGGCGCTCACGGGCCACCTCGTCTTCACGACGGTCCACGCGAACAACGTCGTCGACGTCCTCGGGCGCTTCCTGAACATGGGCGTCGAGCCGTACAACTTCGTGTCGGCGCTGAACTGCATCCTCGCGCAGCGCCTGGTGCGCCTGATCTGCGCGTCCTGCCGCAAGCCGGTGAAGGCGACGCGCCAGCAGCTGCTGGACTCCGGCCTCGACCCGGCCCGCCACGCCGACTACACGTTCTACGAGGGGCGCGGCTGCATCGACTGCAACGGCACCGGATACCGGGGCCGCACGGCGATCGCCGAGCTCCTCGACATGTCCGATCGCATCCGCGAGATGATCCTGCAGCGCCGGCCGTCGGCGGACATCAAGCGCGCCGCCAAGGAGGAGGGCATGACCTTCCTCCGCGAGGCCGCCCTGGCGAAGGTCTTCAACGGGAAGACCAGCCTCCACGAGATCAACAAGGTCACGTTCGTCGATTGAGGGGAACGCGCTCCGCATGAAAACGCTGTCCGGACTCGCCCTGGCCGCCAAGCGCCTCGACCTCGAGCGGCTCCTGGAGTGGCGCCCGAGCTACCCGCCGCTCGCGGTCGAGATCGATCGCGGCGAGGCGGTGCTCGTGCGCATGCGCCGCCGCCGGGGCGGAGGCGCGCTCGAGGCGCACGGCTTCCGGGAGATTCCGGACGACGTCGTCGGGGCGTCGATCTTCCGCCCGAATCTCGCCGCTCCCGACGAGACCGCCGCCCGCCTCAAGGAGCTGTTCGAGAAGACCGGGACGAAGCCCGGTCGCGTCTCCCTCGTCCTCCCCGACAACCTCGCGAAGATCTCGATCGTCACCCTTCCCGAGAAGCCCCCGGGCCGCAAGCAGCTGGAAGAGGTGCTCCGGTTCAAGCTCCGCCGGTCCGTCCCGTTCCGCCTCGACGAGGCGGCGGTCTCCTTCCAGCTGCTCCACGAGTCGCCGGGCGAGGTCTCGGTGCTCGCGGCGGTGATGCTGCGCTCGGTCGTCGAGCAATACGAGGCCGCGCTCGAGAAGGCGGGGGCCGTTCCGGGGCTCGTCGATCTCTGCACCCCGGCCCTGGTCAACCTCTGCCGCCGGGATCTCGACGAGGCGACGCGCGGCGGCTCCGACGCCGCGCTCGTGAACGCCGCGAAGGGGTATTTCTCGCTCGTGATCGTCCGCGGCGGCCGCATCGTCTTCTTCCGCTGCAAGTCGTACGCGAGCGCCGAGGAGGACGCGCCCCCCGCGCCCGGCGGGACCCCGCTCGCGCGGGAGCTCGCGACCTCGATCTCGTATTACCAGGACAAGCTCGCGGGCGTCGATCTGGGGACGGCGTTCGTGCGGACGGTCTCCGCTCCGCACGACGAGATCGCCGAGATCCTTGAGCGGCAGGGGATCGGTCGCATCGAGCGCGTCGATCCGTCGGCCGCGCTGGGCCTGGGCGCCGGCCTCCGCCTCGACGCCGACGTGGCACAGCGCGTGGCGCCGTGCGTGGGCGCGGCGGCGGGGAGGGCGGCATGAGGCCGCTCGATCTCAACCTCGCGTCCCGCCCCTTCCGGAACAACGCCCCCGTCTGGCTCGGGCTCGGGCTCGCCGTCTGCGCGGCCGCGGCCTTCACGACCTGGACGACGACGACGTGGCTCGAGCGTCGCACCGAGATCGGCGCCCTCGAGGCGCGCCTGAGCGGGGCCGACCGGGACACGAGCGATCTGGGGATGCGCCTGCAGAAGGCCGAGCAGGCGATCGCGGAGTACGACGAGCGCGCGCTCAACCGCCAGGCGGGGCTCGCCAACGAGGTCCTCTCCCGGCGCGGGCTGTCGTGGACGCGGCTGTTCAACCAGCTGGAGCGCCTTCAGCCCTACGAAGTGAAGATGGTCGAGATCCGGCCCGCCTACACCGTCGGCGACGCGATCCGCGGCGCCGACAAACGCGGCGATCTGGAGGGGACGGTCAAGATCAGCGTCGAGGGGCGCGCGCAGAGCATCGAGGCGTTCCTCGAGTTCCAGCGCGCCCTCCTGCTCGACCGCCACTTCGCCCGCGTGCAGCCCGAACGGCTCGACCGGAAGGGCGGCGCGGACCTCGAGTTCGATCTCGATTTCCTGTACGACCCCGAGGGTCGGCTGGAGGGTTCCGAGCAGCTCGAGCTCCCCGCCGTGCTCGAGGCCGTCGCCGAGGCGGAGGCGGAGGGGGTGCCTCCGCCCGGCCGGGAACCCGCCCCGGCTCCCGCGCCCGAGCCCGAGGAGGAGAAGCCGTGAGCGCCCGCCGCCGCCGCCGCTTCGATGTCCGCGAGATCGCGCCCAACGCGCTGATCGCCTGCGGCGTGCTCCTGGTGGCGAACGTCGTCTTCACCCTCGCGGTGCTGCAGCCGCAGGGTGCGCGCCTGGAGGGGCTCCGCCGCGACAGCGAGCCGCGCCTCAACGAGCTCAAGCGGCGCCGGCAGTTCGTCGAGGGGACCGAAGGGTTCCTCGGGAAGCTGCAGCAGGCCGAGACCGACCTCGCCAAGCTGCGCAGCGACATCCTGTCGACCCGCGACCGGCGCATGATCGAGACCCAGCTCGAGATCGAAAAGCTGGCGGGGCAGTTCGGCGTCGACTTCGAGGAGATCCGCTTCGAGAACGACATCCTCAAGGACCAGGGGGTCGATCGGTTCGGGATGGTCGTGCCCCTCCGGGGCGGCTACCGCAACCTGCGCAAGTTCATCCAGGCCGTGGAGAGCTCCCCGCGGTTCCTCGTGATCGAGAAGGTGTCGCTCGGATCGGGGGACAAGGGCGGCGAGGATCGCCTGGAGCTGCGCATCACCCTCGCGACCTACTTCGACCTCCCCGACCTCTTTCGCGAGCCGCTCCGCCGCGCGGCCCGGAAGTCCTGATGGCCCGCAAGCTCGAGAAACGCGAGTGGATCCTGCTCGGCGTGTTGTCCGCCGTCGCGATCTGGGTGTGGATGAACCAGGGAGGGGAGGAGCCCGGGCCCTCCGCGGCCGCCGCCGCCGCGGCGAAGGAGGCGGCGCGGCGCAACGCTCCCGTGATCCGCATGGACCTTCTGGCCCACGCGGAGCCGACCGCCGAGGGCGGCATGCGGGATCTCTTCAAGTTCGAGGCGAGGCCGCCGTCGCCGGCGGAGGTCCGCCGCCAGCAGGAGCTGGAGCGACAGCGACAGCTCGCGCTGAAAAAGCAGCAGGAGGAAGAGGCGCGCCTCGCGAAGGAACGCGAGCTCGCGCTCGCCAGACAACGCGAGGAGGAGCTGCGCAACCCGAAGCCCCCTCCTCCTCCTCCGGAGCCCGTGCCCCCCGCGATCCCGTTCCAGTACATCGGCCTGCTCGGCCCGAAGGACGCGAAGATCGGGGTGTTCGAGGAAGGCAAGGACATCGTGATCGCCCGGGTGGGCGAGACGGTGCGCGACCAGTTCAGGCTCGTCGAGCTCAAGCACGACGCGGCGATCATCGGGTACACGCGGACGGAGTTCCGGAACAAGACCAAGGAACTCCCCATGAAGCGGCGCTGAAGGGACGGGGGACGACGTGATCCACCAGAAGGCTTGGAAGCTCGCGTTGGCGACGCTGCTGATCGTGGCCGCGGCCGGCTGTGCGGCGCAGAGCGCCTACCGCGACGCGGAGCTCGATGCGAAGCGCGGCAACTGGGACCGCGCGGTCCTCGGCTATTCGAAGGCGCTCGCCCTCGATCCGGGGAACACGCGCTACAACGTCGCCCTCGAACGGGCGAAGCTCAAGTCCTCCGCGCAGCACTTCGAGAAGGGCAAGCGCTACGCCGCCTCCTCGCAGTGGGAGCTCGCGGTCGCCGAGTACCAGCAGACCCTGCTTCTCAATCCCGGCAACCAGCACGCCGCGACGGAGCTCGAGCGGGCGACGGTCCAGCTACGCCGTCGCCAGGAGGGGCCGAGCGAGCTGCAGCGGCTCAAGGACAAGGCGCGGCGCGACCAGCTCGCACCCCCGCGCCTCAACCCGAAATCCAACGTCGCGATCCTGCTCCAGTTCCGCGATCAACCCGTCGGCAAGATCTTCGAGGCGCTCTCCAAGGCCTCCCAGATCAACTTCATCTACGACGAGAAGACCGACCTGCAGAAGCCGCTGACGATCGACGTCGGCAACGTCACCGTCGAGAAGGCCCTCGACATCCTGATGCTGCAGACCAAGAACTTCTACAAGGTGATCGACGAGAGCACGCTGCTCATCGCTCCCGACCAGCGCCAGAAGCGCCAGGAGCTCGAGGACCAGGTCATCCGGACCTTCTACCTCTCGAACGCGGAGACCAAGACGATCGTCTCCGTGCTGCGCACGCTCCTCAACGCGCGCCAGATCGCCGAGAACGACGGGCTGAACTCGATCTCGATCAAGGAGACGCCCGACAAGGTCGCCATCGCCGAGAAGATCGTCGAGGCGAACGACAAGTCGAAGGGCGAGATCATCATCGACGTCGAGCTGCTCGAGATCAACCGCAAGATCATCCAGAACCTCGGGATCGACCTCAGCTCGAAGAGCCTCTCGCTGACCTTCCTCGACGGGAAGTCCTCGGTCCCGCTCAACAACCTGAGCACCCTCCGGCAGCAGGGGAACTGGACCGTCGGCCCGATCCCGAGCGTGGTGATCAACTTCCTCAAGAGCGACGGCGACTCCAAGACGATCGCCAAGCCCCAGCTGCGCGTGAGCGAGGGGGAGAAGGCCTCGATCCTGATCGGCGACCGCGTCCCGATCCCGACGACCTCGTTCAACACCTCGCAGACGGTGGGCGGGAACATCGTCCCGATCACCTCGTTCACGTACCAGAACGTCGGGATCACGGTCCAGCTCGAGCCGCGCGTGCACCACAACAAGGAGGTCACGCTCAAGGTCAAGGTCGAGGTCAGCCAGCTCGCCGGGTCGGTCTCGGCGGGCGGCGGGGTCGATCAGCCGATCATCGGCACGCGCGAGATCGAGACGGTCATCCGCCTGCGCGACGGGGAGACGAACCTCCTCGCCGGCCTGATCCGTCGGGAGGAGACCGAGTTGAGGACCGGCGTCCCCGGACTGATGGACACCCCGGGGATCGGACGGGTGCTCTCGAACACCAAGATCGACACCAACGAGACCGACATCGTCCTCACCCTCACGCCGTACATCATCCGGATCCCGGACATCACCGAGGACGACCTGCAGACGCTCTGGGTGGGAACCGACGAGAACATGCGCCTGCGCGGCCCGGTTCGCGGCGTGCTCGGGGTCTCGCCGTTCGCGGAGGACGAGGGGCAACCCGCCTCCGAGGCGCCCCCGATCCCGATCGGCGGGGAGCCGAGCCTCCCGACCCCGACCGGGTACACGCCGACGCCCGCCCCGGCCACCCCGACGCCGTCGACCCCTTCGCCCGCGCCGACCCCGCCGCCGACCGGAGGCGGCGCGGAGACGCCCGGCGTTCCCGTGCCGGTGCCGGTCCCGGGGGAGGGCGGGGAGGTCGAGAACCCGCCCGTCGAGGAGCCGCCGCCCGTGGACGAGAGTCCCGAGCCTTCGGGGGGCGAACGCCCCGATCAGCCGCAGGGGCCGGCGGTGGTGCGTCTCGTCCCGTCGTCGCCGAGCTTCCGGGTCGGCGATCGCGTGATCGTCGAGGTCCGGGTGGACAACGCCGGGAACGTCGGTTCCGTGCCGTTCCACCTCCAGTACAACCGGCAGGTCCTCGAGTTCGTGGGGCCCGCGCTCGAGGGGCCGTTCCTCTCCAGCGACGGGACCAACACCGTGTTCCTCGCGACGCCCACGCAGGGAGGAGGCGACGTGGTGGTCGGCGCCTCGCGCCTGGGCGGAGGCTCCGGCGTTTCCGGGTCGGGGACGATCGCGACCTTCCAGTTCCAGGCGATCAACCCCGGCGACTGCGGGTTCTCCTTCACCGGGGCGAGCGTGAAGGACCCGCAGGCCCGCAACCTCCCGGCGAGTTTTCTCTCCGCGCCGGTCGCGGTGGAGCCCTAGACCATGTTCATGGCGCGCACGCGCGAGCGCGGACTGACGCTGGTCGAGTTGATCGCCACGGCGGCGATCCTCTCGATCCTCGCCACCGCCGCGGTCCCGGTGGCCCGCACGCTCGTGCGGCGGCACAAGGAGCTCGAGCTGCGCCGCGCGCTCCGCGAGATCCGCACCGCGATCGACGCCTTCCAGGCCGACACGGAGCGTTTTCCCGGAATGAAGCAGAAGCTCAACGGCGTCAATGAAGAGGGATACCCGGAGAAGCTCGAGCAGCTCTACGAGGGGTTCGACATCGGCGACGCCAAGGGGACGAAACTGAAGTACCTCCGGCGACTTCCCCGGGATCCGATGACCGGAGACGGCGATTGGGCGACACGCTCGAGCCGGGACCGGCCCGGGGCGAGCTTCTCGGACGGCATCAACATCTTCGACGTACATTCCAAGAGCGAGGCCAAAGCCCTCGATGGGACGCCCTATGCGGAATGGTAAGCACCCCCGCCACGGGGAACGCGGCTTCACGCTCATGGAGATGATGATCGTCGCGGCCCTCATCGGGATCCTCGCGACGATCGCCGTGGGCCAGTACCGGCGCAGCATCATCAAGGCGCGGGAGTCGACGCTGCGCTCGAGCCTCTACACGATGCGCACGCAGATCAACAACTATTTCGCCGACAAGGGGAAATACCCGAGCGACCTCGAGGCCCTCGTGTCCGAACACTACCTCCGCGCGATCCCGGTCGATCCGATCACGCAGAGCAGTGACACCTGGGTGACCGAGGCGGCGGAGCTGGGCGAGGAGGACGCCTCCCAGGAGCCCGGGATCGCCGACGTCCGCTCCGGGGCCGAAGGGACCGCGACCGACGGCACGAGTTATTCCGAATGGTGAGCAGGAGACCGACCATGCATCGCAATCGCCCCCTCCTCGTCCTCCTCGTCGCGGTCTTCGCGCTGGCGCTCGCCGGCTGCGAGGACTCGGGACTCACCGCCCCCTCGGACGGTTCGGTCATCGTGCGGGCGAACCCCTCGACCGTGGTGATCGATCCGAGCACGACCGTCGAGGACCCGCCCGGCTCGGGGAACGTCGTGCCGCAGTCCTCGGGGACGTCGCAGATCAGCGCGCAGATCTTCGACGCCGACGGGAAGCCGCAGGAGGGGATCTCGGTCTCGTTCACGACGACGGGCGGCACGCTCGCGTCGGCCAACGCCGTGAAGAAAACCGATGCCAACGGCATCGCCCTGGACACGTTGACCCTGCGGACGACCGACGCCAGCGAGGTCGAGGTGACGGCCGCCTCCGCCGCGATCAACGCGAAGGTCGCCGTGAAGCGCCAGATCCTGACCGCCAACCGGCCGCCTCAGGGGGTGGTCGTGATCGCCCCGCGCGATCAGCAGGGCGTCGGCAAGCAGGTCGTCTTCGACGGGACGGCCTCCGTGGACCCCGAGGACGACCCGATCACGATGTACCGGTGGACGGTGACCTCGAACAACCCCGACGACCCCGGCGTGAACCCTCTCGTGATCGAGGGGCCGGCGGCGAACAGCTTCAACCGGATCTTCGCCAACGTGCAGGACCTCGCGGGCTCGCTCCAGGTCACCGACGATCCGCTGGCCCCCGCGCAGTACGCGGCCGGGGACGAGATCGCGTATCCCTCGTCGACGCCGTTCGTCTACAAGATCGTCCGCGTCGTCTGCACCGACAACAAGGACCCCGTCGCCGTGATCTCGGGGGACACCATCCGCGTCTCCGGGCTCACGGGTCAGCAGTTCAACATCCAGCTCGACGGCACGTTGTCGACCGATCCCGACCAGGTCGGCATCGCCGACTGGGTCTGGAACTGCGGGAACAACCGCGTGGCCGCGGAGCAGCCTCCCGACGGGTCCAAGGCGGTGTGCACGTACGTCGTGGGGCTGTCGACGCAGACGTACACCGCGACGCTCAACGTGAAGGACAAGGGGACCGGCGTGTTCAACGACTCCACGGGCGACTGGGAGTGCGCGAAGGTCTCCCCGTCCGACTCGGTCACGGTGGTCGTCGAACTCGTGCCGACGCAGTAGCCGGGAGCCGGAAGTGCGCACGCCTCCGTCCGATCGTGGGAGCATCCTGGCGGCGGTCATGGCGGCGATCGCCATCGCCGCGATCTTCTCCGCGATCGCCGTCCAGGAGTGGGCGGACGTCCTCCGTCGCGACAAGGAAGCCGAGATGATCTTCCGCGGCGAGGAGATCTCGCGGGGGATCCGCAAGTACCGGCGGGACCGGGGCTCTCTGCCGACCGAGTTCAAGCAGCTCATCGAGCCCGGGAGCAAGGGGCAGTACTTCCTCCGCCAGCTGTACAAAGACCCGCTCGTGAAGGACGGCAAGTGGGGAATGCTCTACTCGGGGCCGGGGGGCGGGGTCGTCGATCCGAACCTCGCGACCGCCCCAGACGCCGAGTCGATGCTCGGCGTGGGGTCCGACGATCCGAACGCGCTCCAGCGTCCGGGACTCACCCGGATCGCCGGGACCGACGAGCACGCCGGGGGCGCGACCCTCGCAGGGCTGCCGCTCGCGGGGGTCCGTTCGCTGGCGACGGGGACGCCGTTCCGACACTACCGGGAGAAGGACCAGTACTCGGAGTGGCAGTTCACCGTGTTCGACCTGGAGGCGCCGCCGGGGGCCGCGCCCGGACAACCCGGGCAACCGGGGCAGCCCGGGCAACCCGGTCCCGGAGGGCGCCAGCGGGGGACGCCGGGATTCCGCAGCGGCGGGGCGCAGCAGCCGTAGCGTTGTTATACTCCGCGCCTTCTCCCGGAAAGGCGCCATGCCCCGCAACGTCCACGCCTCCTCGATCCGCCGCCAGGTCCTCCCCAACGGGATCACGCTGCTCACCGAGTCGATGCCGCACGTGCGCTCCGTGTCGCTGGGAGTGTGGCTGCGTCGCGGAAGCCGCCACGAGCCCGCGCGCCTGAACGGCATCTCGCATTTCATCGAGCACCTGGTCTTCAAGGGGACCGAGCAGCGCACCGCTCGCGACATCGCCCTCGCGGTCGACTCGATCGGCGGGCAGATGGACGCCTTCACCTCGAAGGAATACACCTGCTTCTACGCCAAGGTCCTCGACGAGCACCTGGGGGACGCCGTCGACCTCCTCTCGGACATCGTCCGTCACCCGCGCTTCGACGCCGAAGAGCTCGAGCGCGAGCGGAAGGTGATCGTCGAGGAGATCCGGATGGTCGAGGACGCCGCCGAGGAGCTCGTCTACGACCTCTTCTCGGAGCACTTCTGGCCGTCGCACCCGCTCGGCCGCCCCATCCAGGGGACCGAGGGAACGGTGGGGGCGATGAGCCGGGCGCGGGTCCTCGACTTCTTCCGGGAGGCGTATCGCCCGCGCAACATGCTGATCGTCGCGGCGGGGAACCTGCGCCACGACGACCTGGCGCGACGCGCCCGCAAGGCGTTCGGCGAGATCCCCCGCGGGGCGGGGTCGATCGCCGCGACGCGGCCGCCGCGCCCCCGGGGCGGGATCGTCGTCCGGGAGAAGCCCCAGCTCGAACAGATGCACCTGCTGCTCGGTCTCCCGTCGTTCGCCGAAGGGAAGGAGCGTCGCTACCCGCTGTTCGTGCTCAACGCGCTCCTGGGCGGGACGATGTCCTCGCGCCTGTTCCAGAAGATCCGCGAGGAGCGCGGGCTCGCCTACAGCGTCTACAGCGCGGTGAACACGTTCGCGGACACGGGGTTGATGGTCGTCTACGCGGCGACGAGCCCCGCGACGGCCCGGGAGGTCCTGGGCCTGGTCGTGGGCGAGCTGCGGCAGCTGCGGGAGAAGGGCCCCGGCGCCGAGGAGGTGCGGGTCGCGCGCGAGCACCTCAAGGGGTCGCTGATGCTCTCGCTGGAGTCGACCTCGAGCCGCATGTCCAACCTCGCGCGGCAGGAGATCTACCGGCGGCGGCGCTACGGCATCGACGAGGCGCTCGCGGGGATCGCGAAGGTCACCCCCGAAGCGGTCCACCGCACCGCGCGCGAGCTCTTCGAAGGCGCGAGCCCGGCGCTCGCCGCGGTGGGACGCACGCGGAAGCTCGGGCTTCGCCCCGAGGCGCTGCGGCCGTGACCCCGCCCGCGCGGGTGCGCATCCTCAGGCTCCCGGAGGGACGCGACCTCCCGCTTCCGGAGCGTGCGACCGCGCACGCCGCCGGATTCGACCTCCGGGCACGGGTCGACGACGACGTGCTCGTTCCCCCGGGGGGACGCCTGCTCGTGCCGACCGGCATCGCGATCGAGCTCCCCGAGGGATTCGAGGCCCAGGTCCGGCCCCGCAGCGGCCTCGCCCTCCGGCACGGCGTCACGATGCTCAACGCTCCGGGGACGATCGACGCGGACTACCGCGGGGAGGTCGGCGTCGTCGTCGTCAACCACGGCGACGCCCCGTTTCCCATCCGGCGCGGCGACCGGATCGCGCAGCTCGTGGTGCATCGGCTTCCGGAGATCGTCTGGGAGGAGGTCGAGTCCCTCGCCGACAGCGGGCGGGGGGCCGGAGGATTCGGCCACACCGGGGGGGCCTGACGGTGGCGGTGCGCGTCGTTCCCCTCGCGAGCGGTTCCTCGGGGAACGCCACCCTCGTCGAGTTCGGGAACACGCGGATCCTCGTCGACGCCGGCGTCTCGTCGCTCGGACTCGTCCGGCGGCTCGAGGCGCTCGGCATCGCGCCGACGTCCATCGCCGCGATCCTCCTGACCCACGAGCATCACGATCACGCGCAGGGGCTCGAGCGTTTCTCCTTCCGCCATCGCGTCCCCGTCGCGACGACCCCCGAGGCGCTCGAGGCCCTCAATCTCTCCCCGACGCACCTGGCCCGCTTCCTCCCGTTCGAGCCCGGCGCGTCGTTCGAGATCGAGACGGTTCGCGTCCGCGCCTTCACCGTGCCGCACGACGCCGTGAACCCCGTCGGGTTCGTCCTCGAGGCGGAGGGGATCCGCGTCGGCATCGCGACCGATCTCGGGCACGCCACCACCCTCGTCGTCGAGCGCCTCCGCGGCTGCGACGTCCTCATGGTGGAGGCGAACCACGACGACCGGATGCTCGTGGCGGGGCCGTACCCCTGGCACCTGAAGCAGCGCGTGGGCGGCCGGATGGGGCACCTGTCCAACGAGGAGGCGGCGGGGCTTCTCTCCGCAGCCGCCGACGACCGCTGCCGGGCGGTCGTGCTCGCGCACCTCTCCGAGAAGAACAACGAGCCGGGGAAGGCTCGCGAGGCCGTCGCGCGCGCCCTCTCCGACCGCGGCCTCCGGCGCTTCGACATGCGCGTGGCGGATCGGCGCAAGCCCACCCCGGCCGTCGTGTTGTGAGGAGTCCCCGATGATCGATCGCTACACCCGCCCCGAGATGCGGGCCCTGTGGTCCGACGAGAACAAATACCGCGCCTGGCTCGAGGTGGAGCTCGCGGCCAGCGAGACCCTGGCGGCGCGGGGCGTGGTGCCCGCGGAGGACATGGAGATCATCCGCCGGAAGGCGGGGTTCGACGTCGCGCGCATCGAGACGATCGAGGCCGAGGTCAAGCACGACGTCATCGCCTTCCTGACGAGCGTCGCGGAGCGCATCGGCCCGGCCTCGCGGCACGTGCACTACGGCCTGACCTCCTCCGACGTCGTGGACACGGCGCAGGCGCTCCTTCTCGTGCGGGCGATGGACCTGATCCTCCAGAGCCTCGACCGGTTCATGGACACGCTGCGCCGTCAGGCGTTCGCGCACCGCGGGACGGTGATGGTGGGGCGGACGCACGGCATCCACGCCGAGCCGTACACGCTGGGTCTCAAGTTCGCCGGCTGGTTCGCCGAGGCGCGCCGGAACCGCGAGCGGCTCACGCGCGCGCGCGACGAGGTGCGCCGCGGGAAGTTGTCCGGGGCCGTCGGCACGTACGCCCACCTCGACCCGACCGTCGAGGCCGAGGTCATGGAGCGCCTCGGCCTCGAGCCCGAGACGATCGCGACCCAGGTGGTTCCGCGCGACCGCCATGCCGCCTGCCTCTCCGCCCTCGCGGTCCTCGCGTCGTCGCTCGAGCGGATCGCCGTCGAGATCCGCCACCTCCAGCGCACCGACGTGCGGGAGGTCGAGGAGCCGTTCTCCAAGGGGCAGAAGGGCTCCTCGGCGATGCCGCACAAGCGCAACCCGATCGGGACCGAGAACCTGACCGGGCTCGCCCGGCTGGTCCGGGCCTACGCGCAGGCCTCCCTCGAGGACGTGGCGCTGTGGCACGAGCGGGACATCTCGCACTCGTCCGTGGAGCGGGTGATCCTCCCCGACGCGACCACGCTGTGCCATTTCATGCTCCATCGCCTCAACGGGATCCTCGACGGCCTTCTCGTCTATCCGGACCGGATGCTCGAGAACCTCGATCGGATGAAGGGGCTCGTCTTCTCGCAGACGGTGCTGCTCGCCCTCGCGAGGGCCGGGCTGACCCGCGAGGCCGCCTACGCGATCGTCCAGCGCAACGCGATGAAGGTCTGGGCGGGGGAGGGGAGCTTCCGGGACCTTCTGGCCTCCGACGCCGAGCTCGCCGCCGCGCTCCCGAAAGCCGAGCTCGACGCCTGTTTCGACCCCGCCCGGACGCTCCGGCACGTGGACGCGATCTACGAGCGGGTCTTCGGCGGGCCGGACGCCTTGGGCGAGTCGCTATAATCCCGCCATGTGCGGCATCGTCGGCGTCTTCGGTCATCCTGAGGCCGCGAAGCTCGCGTATCTGGGACTCTACGCCCTGCAGCATCGCGGACAGGAGTCGGGCGGGATCGTGACCGCCGACGGTCGCGTCCTCCACCGCCGCGGCGGCATGGGGTACGTTTCCGACATCTTCTCGCGCGAGGTCATGGAGGCCCTGCCGGGGCCGCACGCGATCGGTCACGTCCGGTACTCGACCGCGGGGGACTCGAACCCCGCCAACGCGCAGCCGTTCCTCATGCAGCACCACCGCGGCCCGATCGCCGTCGGGCACAACGGCAACCTCGTGGACGCCTCGCAGCTCAAGTCCGAGCTCGAGGCCGACGGGGCGATCTTCCAGACGACGACCGACACGGAGGTGCTCCTCCATCTCATCGCCCGCTCGCGCGAGCCCGACGTCGTGGACGCGATCGTCCACGCCGTCCGCCAGGTGCGCGGGGCGTATTCGCTGGTGTTCCTCGTTCCCGGCCGTCTGATCGCCGTCCGCGATCCGCTCGGCTTCCGGCCGCTGGTGCTGGGGAAGGTGGACGGCGCCTTCGTGGTCACGAGCGAGACCTGCGCCCTCGACCTCCTCGGCGCCGAGTTCGTCCGCGAGCTCGACCGCGGGGAGGTGCTGGTGATCGACGTCGCCGGCGCGCATTCCTTCCGGCCGCTCCCCCCTTCGCGCCCCGCGGGGTGCGCCTTCGAGCACGTCTATTTCTCGCGGCCGGACAGCGTCGTCTTCGGGCGACCGGTACAGGCGACCCGGCGTCGGATGGGCGCTCAGCTCTGGAAGGAGCACCCGGCGGACGCGGACATCGTCGTCCCGGTCCCGGACTCGGGGGTCGTCGCGGCGCTGGGGTACGCGACCGCGGCGAAGCTCCCCTTCGAGACGGGGCTCGTCCGAAACCACTACGTCGGCCGCACCTTCATCCAGCCGAGCCAGCAGATCCGCAACTTCGGGGTGCGGGTCAAGCTCAACCCGGTGCGGGAGGCGCTCGAGGGGAAGCGGGTCGCCCTCATCGACGACTCGATCGTCCGTGGGACGACGAGCCGCAAGATCGTCCAGATGTGCCGCGACGCGGGGGCGAAGGCCGTTCACGTCCGGATCTCCTGTCCGCCGACGGTCGGTCCCTGCTACTACGGGATCGACACGCCGCGACAGGACGAGCTCATCGCGGCCCGGCACTCGGTCGAGGAGATCCGCGCGTTCATCGGCGCGGATTCGCTCGGCTACCTCAGCCTCGACGGCCTGATGGCCTGCCTCGAGGGAGACGACGCCTCGTTCTGCACGGCCTGCTGGACGGGACGCCATCCCGTGCCGCTTCCCCCCGGCGAGGCGCCGCAGCTGAAGTTGTTCGACAAGTCGCAGCGGTGAGGTTGTCTTCCGGAAACCCGAAGCGGGCCGGCCGGGGTCGCGACCGGCGGTTTCGATCCTAGAATCCCCGTCCTCCAGGAGCCGAACGATGTCGACGGACAAGACGCCGGAGCAGGGGCTGACGTATCGCGCCGCGGGGGTCGACATCGACGCCCAGGACGAGGCGTTGCGCCGCATCAAGGCGATGCTCAAGGACACGCGCACCCCCGGCGTGCTCACCGACCTGGGTTCGTTCGGCGGGATGTTCGCCCCCGACGTCGCCGGGATGGAGCGGCCGGTCCTGGTCGCCTCGGCGGACGGCGTCGGCACCAAGCTCAAGGTGGCCTTTCTCGCCGGCCGACACGACACCGTCGGGCGCGATCTCGTCAACCACTGCGTGAACGACATCCTCGTCCAGGGGGCCCGCCCGCTCTTCTTCCTCGACTACGTCGCGACCGGCCGGCTCGAGCCCTCCGTGCTCGCCGCCGTCGTCTCGGGGATCGCGCGCGGCTGCAAGGAGAACGGCTGCGCCCTGCTCGGCGGGGAAACGGCCGAGATGCCCGGCT
Organism: Candidatus Polarisedimenticolaceae bacterium; assembly: GCA_036376135.1. Classification (NCBI taxonomy): domain Bacteria; kingdom Pseudomonadati; phylum Acidobacteriota; class Candidatus Polarisedimenticolia; order Candidatus Polarisedimenticolales; family Candidatus Polarisedimenticolaceae; species Candidatus Polarisedimenticolaceae bacterium. The sequence continues at coordinate 17,914 of DASVAW010000097.1, forward strand.
TCTACGCGGACGGCGAATACGACGTCGCCGGTTTCATCGTCGGCATGGTCGACCGGCCGAAGGTCGTCGACGGGAGCCGCATCCGGCCGGGGGACGTGTTGCTCGGCCTTCCCGCCGCGGGCCTGCACACGAACGGGTATTCGCTCGCGCGGAAGGTCTTCTTCGACGTCGCGGGGCTGAAGATCCACGACCGCGTCGAGGAGCTCGGCGGCACGGTCGCGGAGGTGCTCCTCGCCGAGCACCGGTCGTACCTCGCCCCGCTCGCGCCGTGCCTCGACGCCGGGCTCGTGCGCGGGCTCGCCCACATCACCGGCGGCGGCCTGACCGACAACCTGCCCCGGATCCTGCCGCAGGGGACCGGAGCGCGGATCGACCTCGGGAGCTGGCCGGTCCTCCCGGTCTACGGCTTCCTGCAGCGGCACGGCCGCATCGCCGACGACGAGATGTACCGCGCGTTCAACATGGGCGTGGGCATGGTCGTCGTCGTCGCCCCCGAGGACGCGGCGGCCGTCGAGGCCGACCTCGACCGCGCGGGCGAGCGACACCGGCGCATCGGCGCGATCGAGGCCGGCGACGGGCGGGTGCGCTATGCCTAGGACGCGGGTGGCGTTCCTCGTCTCGGGGCGCGGATCGAACATGGCCGCGATCGTCGAGGCGATGCGCGCCGGCCGCGTCGCGGCCGACCCCGCGGTCGTCGTCTCCAACGTCCCCGGCGCCGCGGCACTCGACCGCGCGCGGGGCTGGGGGATCGCGACCGAGGTGCTCGACCACCGCGGGATCCGCCCGCGCGAGGCGCACGAGCGTCGCGTCGTGGAGGTCCTCCGGGCCCACGGGGCCGACCTCGTCTGCCTCGCGGGGTACATGCGGCGCCTGTCCCCCTGGATCGTGCGGGAGTACTCCGGCCGGATCCTCAACGTGCACCCCGCGCTGCTCCCCGCGTTTCCCGGGCTCGACGCGCAGCGCCAGGCGCTCGAGCACGGGGTCAAGGTCGCGGGATGCACCGTGCACTTCGTCGACGAGGAGCTCGATCACGGGCCCATCGTCCTCCAGGCGGCGGTGCCGGTCCTCGACGACGACACCGTCGACACCCTGTCCGCACGGATCCTGGCCGAGGAGCATCGGATCTACCCCGAGGCCGTGCACCTGTTCGCCGCGAACCGCCTGAGGATCGAGGGGAGGCGCGTGCGCATCCTCGCGACCTCGACCGTCTGAAGCCCGTCCCGGTCCCGCCGCCTCCCCAAGGAGAGGGCCCCGTGGCCTTCGATCCCGATTCCTTCGCCTCCGTCCGCGCGTTCCCCGTTCCGCCGCGTCGCCGGACCGGCCGGCTCGACGCGGGCCGCGCGTCGAGCGCGGACCTGCTCGCGCGCCTATTCGGCGGCGGCGAGCCGTCCCGGCGCGCCGCCTCGTCGCTCCTCAGGCGCGAGAGCCTGCGCGGGCTCGCGGCGCTTCCCGTCGAGGTGCTCGCGATCGCCCCGGGGCTGGGACGCGCCCGGGCGGAGCGCCTGGCGGCGGCGCTGGAGCTGGGCCGTCGCGTGTACGGCCCCGAGCCCCTCCGGGAGCGGCCCCGCCTCACGCGCCCGGCCGAGGTCTACCGGGTCGTGGCGGGGCTGGCCAAGGCGCGCCGGGAGCGCCTCGTCGCCCTCTACCTCGACGCGCAGAACGGACTGATCCACCGCGAGGTCGTCTCGCTCGGGTCCCTCAACGTGACGCGCACGGCGCCGCGGGAGATCTTCCACCCCGCGATCGTGCACGGGGCCCTCGCGGTGGTTCTCGCGCACAATCACCCGAGCGGGTGCCTCGAGCCTTCCACGGAGGACGTCGAGTTCACGCGAGGGGTGCAGCGCGCCGGGGCCCTGCTCGGGATCGAGCTCTACGACCACCTCATCGTCGCGGGGCCGGGATACACGAGCCTGCGCGAGCGAGGCGCGTGGTGAGCTCGTCCGGCGCCGCTGCGCGCGCGCCGCGCGCCTCGGCGCGGACCCTCCGCTCGACCGCCTGCGCCCGGGCCTCCGAGGCGCCGTCATCCGGGGGGAGCCCCGCGTAGACGTCGAGGAGGTGGCTGAGCTCGTGCGCGAGGAGCGCGGCCTGCTCGTCGGCGGTGCGCGCGGGCGGGAGCACGATCCGCGCGTCGAGCGCCGCGTCGCAGAAGGCGCGCGAGGGGTGAGCCGGCCGGAAGATGCGGAGGTTCGCGTGGGCGCGCCGTCCCGGACGCGGCGGCGCCATCGCGTATTCCAGCCGCGCGTTCGGGAGCGCCCGGGCGGTGGACGCGAGGGCCGCCAACGTGGGCGAGCGGGATTCGAGATCGGAGACGAGCGCCTCGAGCGCGCCGGCGAGCAGCAGGGTCGTGATGGGCATGGGGCCTCCACGGGTCACGCAGGGACCCTACGGAGGCGGCGGGCGGATTCCGTCGGTCGTTCGACGGGCAGCGCCGGCGATCCGCCGGGCGGCGGAAGGAGGCGCCCAGCGGCGCCTCAGCCCAGACGCACGCGCAGCCGGGCGGCGTGGCGGCGGCTCATCGGCACCGCGCGGTCGATCCCGCGCAGCCACACGCGCCACGACTCCTCGCCGTCGCGTTCGATCCGGTCCACGCGCTCGAGGTTGACGATCGTCCCCCGGTGGACCCGGACGAACAGTCCCTCCGGGAGTCGGCGCTCCCAGTCCTTGAGGGGGCGCAGCACCAGCGAGCGCCGCCCGTCCGCGGTGACGACCTCGGTGTAGTCCCCGGCTCCCGTGATGCCGGCGATGTCCCGGACCTTGACGAACCGCGCGCCGCGCTCGCCCGCGACCCAGAGATGGTCGTCGGGGGCGAGCCGCATGGGCGCGCCGGTCCCCCGTGGTTCGGTCAGCCTCGAGAGGGCGTCGGCCAGGCGCTCCGGGTTCACCGGCTTGAGCAGGTAGTCGAGCGCGTTCACCTCGAAGGCCCGGAGGGCGTGGGCGTCGTAGGCGGTCACGAAGATCACGCGGCCGCGCGGTCGTCGCCGCTCCAGGAGGTCGAACCCGGTGCCCCCGGGCATCTGGATGTCCAGGAACACGACGTCCGGGTCGAGGGCCGCGACGGCGCGTTCGGCCTCCGCGACGTCGCCCGCCTCCGCCTCGACGTCGATCTCCGGGTGGCAGGCGAGCAGGCGTCGCAGCTCCGCGCGCGCGAGGGGCTCGTCGTCGACGATCAGCGCGCGCAGCGGGGTCATTCGGCGCGCTCCGCGGGGATCTCGAGGGTCGCGCGGACGCGGCCGTGGCGCTCGGCGGTCTCGAACCGGTAGCGTCCGGGGAGCAGCAGCTCGAGTCGGTGCCGGACGTTGGCGAGCCCCGTCCCCGTTCCGTGCCCGGGGGAGGCCGTCGCCACCCAGCGCCCGGTGTTCTCCACCGTGACCTCGAGCCACCCCTCGCGCCGCTCCACGCCGACGTGCACCGCGAGGGGCATCGGGCTCGTCTCCATCCCGTACTTGATGGCGTTCTCGACCAGGGCGTGGATCACGAACGCCGGGACCCGAAGGTCGTTCGCCCCGGGCGGCACGTCGATGGACGTCGCGAGCCGGTCGGCGAATCGCGTCGCCTGGATCGCGAGGTAGTTGCGGACGGCGTCGATCTCGTCGCCGAGGCGGGCCCAGGGGGTCCCGGTGTGCAGGAGCGAATAACGGAAGAACTCCGCCAGCTGGGTGATCATCCTGCGCGCCCCGGGCGGATCGATCTCCACGAGGGCCCGCACCGCGTTCAGGGCGTTGAAGAGAAAATGCGGGTTCACCTGATAACGGAGCATCTGAAGGCGGGCCTCGGCCGCGAGCGCGTCGGCGCGAAGGGCGTGTTCACGTTCCCGCTCGAGGTCCCGCCGCCACGACAGTCCCACCCACAGCGCGCTCCAGGCGAGCATCAGGACCGCCTGGTTCACCATCTCCTTCGGGAGATAAACGACCGGCTCGTCGGGGAACGCAAGCACGCCGATCCACTGGTAGGAGAGCTCGACCGCCACCCCCGCGATCAGGCACGAGGGCACGATCAGCGTCGCGGCGGCGCGCAGGGACCCGCGGGGCTGAAGCCCGCGGCGGTAGATCGCGCCGAGGGCGAAACTGGCCGCGCAGGCGATCGAGGTCTTCAGGAGCAGGTGGGGGAGCGTCTCGCAGGCCGCGTCGAGCGACTTCTCGGCGAGGATCCCCGCGAACCTCAGGGTCGCGAAGAGCGACCAGCCGACCACCTGGGCGCGGAGGTAGGGGGACCGAAACGCGTCGCGCATCGCGGAATTGTAGGGGGAGGGGGGCCGGAGCGGCGGTCGGGAGTCGCCGAGCGGCTCCCCGGATCGGCGAGCGGCGGCGAGGGCAGGCTACAATCCGCCCCCTTTCGCCGAGGAAGCCGATGTCCGAACCCGTCCCCGCCTCCCACCAGTTCGATCTCCTGACCCGCGGGATCGTCGACCTGACGACCGCCGACGAGCTCAAACGCAAGCTCGCGCGGGGGACCCCCCTCACCGTGAAGGTCGGCTTCGACCCGACGGCCCCGGACATCCACCTCGGGCACACCGTGCTGCTGCGCAAGATGCGCCAGTTCCAGGATCTCGGGCACCGGGTGATCTTCCTGATCGGCGACTTCACCGGCCTGATCGGGGACCCCACCGGGCGCTCGAAGACGCGGCCGCCGCTGACGCGGGAGCAGATCGCGGAGAACGCGGAGACCTACAAGCGCCAGTGCTTCAAGGTGCTCGACCCGGAGCGGACGGAGATCCGCTTCAACAGCGAGTGGCTCGGCGCCCTGGGGAGCGAAGGGTTCGTCCGCCTGGCGGCGAAGTACAACGTCGCGCGGATGCTCGAGCGGAAGGACTTCAAGGAGCGCTACCAGAAGGGCGTGACGATCTCGATCCACGAGTTCCTCTACCCGCTCGCGCAGGCGTACGACTCCGTCGCGCTGAAGGCCGACGTCGAGCTCGGCGGGACCGACCAGCTGTTCAACCTCAACGTCGGCCGCGACCTCATGCCCGAGTACGGCCTCGAGCCGCAGGTCGTGATGACCCTCCCGCTGCTGGAGGGGCTCGACGGCGTCGAGAAGATGTCGAAGTCGCTCGGGAACTACGTCGGCGTGGAGGAGGACCCGAATCAGATCTTCGGGAAGATCCTCTCGATCACCGACGAGCTGATGTGGAAGTACTACCTGCTCTGCACGAGCCTCTCGACGGACGGCATCGAGCAGATGAAGGCCCTCGTGAAGGACAAGACCCTCCATCCCAAGAAGGCGAAGGAAGGGCTCGCGATGCGGATCATCACCGACTTCCACGGGGAGGCGGCGGCGAAGGCGGCGCGAGAGGAGTTCGAGCGGATCTTCAAGGCCAAGGAGGCCCCGTCGGAGATGCCCGAGTTCCGGGTCGCGGCGGGGGAGGTCTTCCTGCCCAAGCTCCTCGTCGACTGCGGCCTCGCGAAATCCAACAGCGACGCGGGGCGCACCATCGCCCAGGGCGGGGTCTCGATCGACGACGCGAGG
>DASVAW010000098.1 GCA_036376135.1 Candidatus Polarisedimenticolaceae bacterium
CGCGCCCGCGCGATGTACCGCAGGGAGACGGTCGGCTTCGTCTTCCAGTCGTTTCACCTCGTTCCGAGCCTCACCGCCGAGCAGAACGTCGCGCTCGCGCTCACGTTCCAGGGGGTCTACGGGGCCGAGCGCGCGCGACGCGCCTCCGAGGCGCTCGAGCGCGTGGGGCTCGGGGCACGCGCGGGTCACCGCCCCGGTCAGCTCTCGGGAGGCGAGCAGCAGCGCGTGGCGATCGCGCGCGCGCTCGTGCACCACCCTCCCCTGCTCCTCGCCGACGAACCCACCGGAAACCTCGACCGCAAGAACGCCGAGGACGTCCTCGCGGCGCTGCGCGAGGCGCGCGCGGCCGGAGCGACCGTCGTCGCGGTGACCCACGACGAGGCGACCGCGCGGCGCGAGGCCTCCCGCGTCGTGCGCCTGAGTGACGGCCGCGTCGTCGCGGAGGAGCGCCCGTGAGGTTCTGGGAGCTGCTGAAGCTCGCCCTCGAGGGGGTCCGCCGCACACCGCTTCGCACGACGCTGACCTCGCTGGGCGTCGCGATCGCGACGGGAGCGCTCGTCGCCATGGTGGCCTTCGCCGAGGGGATCGAGCGCCAGGCGCGCCTTCCGTTCGACGAGCTCGACCTGCTCAGCCGCATCGAGGTCTCCGCCGATCGCGACAAGAAGGACGCGGATCCGCTCGACGACGCCGCCCTCGAGCGGATCCGCGCGATCCCGGGGGTGGCGCTCGCCTACCCCGAGATGAGCAAGGGGATCGAGCTCGTCGCCGGGGAGAAGAAGAGCGCGGCCTACGCCTCCGCGATCCCGAGAGAGGCGGCGTCCCTTCCGTTCGTGAAGCGGCTCGTCAAGCACGGCTCGTTCTTCTCCGAGGGGACCGCCGCCGAGGCGCTCCTCGGCTCGGAGGTCGCGCGCAACCTCGGCTTCGATCCCCCCGAGTCCGCCGTCGGCGGCGAAGTGCAGGCCGTCTCGGCGGGACTCGTGCCCACCTTCCCTGTGGGGTTCCGATGGGAACGCACGACGACGACGCTGCGGATCGTCGGGCTCATCGAGGGGGCCGGGTGGTACGGGCCCGCCGCCTCGCGCGCCGCGCTCCTGCCGACCGACGTGATGCGCGCCCTGCCGGGGGTGTCGGCCGAAGGGGCTCTCGCGGCGCTTCGCCGGGACGAGACGGCGGAGCCGACCGGCGGATACGGCACGATCGTGGTGCGGGCGAAAGGCGCGGCCGAGGTCGAGGCGATCGAGAAGAGCCTCGGCGAGATGGGCTGGAAGACGTATTCGATGACCTCGCGCCTCGAGTCGATGCGGACCTACTTCATCGTGATGGACGTGATCCTCGGCGCCATCGGGACGGTCGCGCTCGTGATCGCCGGCCTCGGGATCGTGAACACCCTGCTGATGAGCGTCCTCGAGCGCTACCGCGAGATCGGGACCTGGAAGGCGCTCGGCGCCTCCGACGGCGACGTCCGGGTGTTGTTCCTCGTCGAGGCGGGACTCGTGGGACTGCTCGGCGGGATCGGCGGAATCGCGCTCGGGCGGGTCACGGCGTGGGCGATCGGACTCGGCGTCTCGGCCTACGCCCGCTCGAAGGGGGCGACCCAGGAGGTCGTCGTGTTCGCCTTCCCGCTGTGGCTCGTCGCGGGGGCCTGCGCCTTCGCGATCGCGGCGAGCGTCGTCAGCGGCGTCTACCCCGCCTCGCGGGCCGCGAAGGTCGATCCGATCCGGGCGTTGAGGGGGGAGTAGGGGGCTTCGCAACCTCGGCCTTCGGGTGGAGCAACGCCCAGTCTCGTTTGACGCCCCACGCGGTCGCGAACGAGCCGTAGGTCCGACGGGCAAGCTCGGCCGCCGTCGCGTCCGGTTCCCGCTCGAGCACCGCCCACATGTCGGCGCGGTAGCTCGGTCCCATCAGGATTCGAAGGCGGTACGTGCCGTGACGGAGGGCGAGATCCGCCGGGGGAAGCACGTCGGAAGCTCGGTCGCGCAGGACGCCCGCCGGGACGCGCAACCGGGCGTCGGCGAAACGAGGGTCCTCGCCTCGTCTGCGCACCTGGAACGCCGTGCCCGCGCGAAGCAGATCGATCCTCGCGCCTTCGTGAAGCGTGGCGAGCCGCGCAAGGCGACGGTCTTTCCCCAGCCAGCCGCCGATCGCCGCCCAATAGACGCGAACCCTCGGCGACGGTTGGCTGGAAAGCGCTCTCAGGAGACGATCCGCGTTCACGCGCGGGTGGTGGATTCCAACCCAGGTGGTGAGCACGGCCAGCACGCGCAGATCGTCCCGCTCCATCCCCTCGACGGACGCCGCGATGATCGTGTCCTCGATGTTGGGCTCGACGGCGGCGTCCGCGGCGAACCGCATGCCGATCCCGACCATGTCGGAAGTCAGGCGTGATCCCTCCGGCAACGCCGAAGTCTCGACCGCTCGGCTAAACGGCATGACCGAGCCTCGTCCGCAGGTCGGACTCATCGAGCGCCTGGCTGCGTTCCCGCTCCCGCGCAGCGAACCGGGAAGCCGCGTCGACAATTGCGGTGGGAATCTGCGGGGTGAGAACGTCGCAGTCCCTGGTCTGACGCGAGGGAACGCCGAGCAGTGCCATCGCGACGCCACCGATGACGACGGCGTCGAGGTGCAGACCCTCGTCCGCGAGGAACCGGTCGAAGCGACCGATCGTCTCCAAGGGTTTCATGGGTATCGGTCTAACTGATACTAATCCGATTCTCGAAAGCTGGCGCCCCAAGTCGGACTCAGTTCGAACTGGTCCCGATCCGGTCCACTTGACGGAACGA
>DASVAW010000099.1 GCA_036376135.1 Candidatus Polarisedimenticolaceae bacterium
CATTCGTTGATCCTCCTCCAGGGCCTCGTCGTGCCGAGCCGCGCGTCAGGTTCGAGCGCGCTGCTCTGCCTACTCGCGGCGGCCCTCGCAGCCAGCCGGTCGGCTTCCTCGTCCCGACCGATTCGTCGCAGCAGGTGCGCCAACTCGTCGAGCCTTCGCGCGTACTCGACTCGCTCCACCACGATCGACGCGCAACTGCGACGCGGGGAGTCGTGCCGCGAGCGCTCTCCTTGCAGCCGATCGATCCGTACCGTCTTCGCGTCGTGCACCTCGAGCGTCGGGGTCGTCGCGTCCCGCGTCCCCGCGCGATCGTCGACCACGAGCAACGTCTCGACGACCCTCGACACCCGTTTCGCCGTCTCGGCCTCCTGGCGGGCCTGCCGCCACCGTCTCGCGATCCCGATCGCCCGCACGACCTTCGTCATCGCGACGCTCGACAGGCCCGTGGGACGGATCGCGAACTTCCGGATCCGGTACGCGATGCTCGAAGGGCGCGCGAGGACCGGCCGTTCGTTCAGGTATCGGCGGATGTCCTCCTCGAGCTCTACCGCGGATGGATATCGACGCGAAGGGTCCTTGTCGAGGCAGGTCTCGACGATCGTCGTCACGTCCGCGTCGAGCCGGTGCGTACCGTCGAAGCGCGCGGAGACGCTTGGAGGTGACTCCTCCCGAAGGATCCGCACGATCTCCATGATCCCGCTGTCGGAGAAGTCGTAGGGCGGCCGCCCCGTCACCATGTGGTACAGCACCGCACCCAACGAATACACGTCCGTGTGGAGGTCGACATCTTCCGTGCTTCCGAGCGCGCGTTCGGGGGAGGTGTACGGCAGCGCGCCCATTGCGCGCGCAAACACGTTCGGGGAAGTTTCGATCGGAAGGTCGGCTCGGGTGATTCGGGCCATGCCGAAGTCGAGGAGCTTCACGTCCGGCACGGAGTCCCCCATCGAGGACGATTTCTCGGGCTGCGGGATGAGCGCGTTCGCAGGCGTCAGGTCGCCATGGATCACCCCCTGCTGGTGGGCGTAGGCGACGGCGGCGCAGATCTTCCCGAAGAGGCCGAGGCGCAGCTTCAGCTCAGCCGGTTCCATCGGTCCTGGCGGACGTCCGCGGATCCACGCCGCGAGCGTTTCCCCGCGCACGAGTTCCATGCAGAAGCAGGGAAACAGGCTGTCGGTGGGACCGGTTTCGTAAAAGGCGGCGATCCCGGAATGCTGGAGGCGCGTCAGGTCACGCGTTTCCTTCTGGAACCGTCTCAGCACGCCGGAAGAGAGGTGCGCTCCGCCTCGAATCACCTTGAGCGCCACGCTCCTGGGTGGATCCCGCTGCTCCGCCTCGTAAACGACCCCGATTTCACCGCTGCCCAGTATCCGAAGAAGTCGGAAGTCGGGGACCGCGTGGTTCAAGCCGTCGATGGCGTTCGTCGCGCGGAGGAGAGGCTCCAGTCGCTCCATCCCTTCGAGGACTTCGGACTCTTCGGTCCATTCCGCCGCCCAGTCGAGGGCCTTCCCGTCGAGAACGCAGCGGGCGAGGTCCAGCACGAGCTCGTCGGGACCGCGGATCATCCCTCTCCTCTCAGAACCTCACAGTTCCGTAGAGCCGCATCGAACGCGGCGCCTGCCGGCTGAGCGGCTGGCCGTAGGTGTCGGTCGATCGATCCTGGATCGTCAGCACGGTCTGGTTGTCGAACACGTTCAGGATGTCGGCGCGGATCTCGATCCCGACCCGGCGCCGGGTCTGCCACACCTTGCCGATGCTGAGGTCCAGGTTCCAGAAACTGGGCATGCCGACGGAACCACGGGAGAGCCCCTGCTCCTCCGGGCCGGTCACCAGCGTCGCCTCGCAGTCGTCGAACGAGTTGCAGTCGCCGACGAACTCGTAGTGCGGCGTGTCCGAAAAGCCGAGGAAGTCGCCGTAGGCGTCGACGAAGCTGCGGCGGCTCATGGGATACCCCGAGCCCCACTGGAAGAACCAGCCGAGGAAGACGTTCCCCCAGTCGGGCAGATCGAGCCGTCCGTACACCTTGACGAGATCTTCGACGGAGTAGGCGAGGGGCCCGTACCAGCCGTCGTCGGTCTGCGTGCTGCCGAGCCCCGAGAACAGGTTCTGGATCACGAGGTCGTAGTCGACCTGATCCACCCGATCGTCGTTGTTGAAGTCGAGTCGCGGGTCGGTGGGATTCCAGTCGGGAGGAAGGCAGCCCGGTCCGAAGAACGTGCACCAGAAGCCGGGATCGGACGGTGGGCGGTCGAGATAGACGCCGACGTAGTTGGTGGAGCCGAGGTTGCCCAGGAACCCCGATCCCTCGAACTGCCCGATGTCGGTGCCCCGCGATCTCGAGTGGACGTACGACGCACCGAGCGAGAGGTTCCGCCAGGGCCTGCCGGTGAGCTCGATCTCCTGGGAGGTGTAGTCCCGACGCTTGAGATCGGTGTTCTGGACGACGAAGCGGAAGAAGGTCGCCGGATCCAGGGAGTTGATGTCCTCGATGAGACCGCGCGACTCGTGATCGACGTACCGGATCTTGAGAGCCAGGTCGTGGGGAAGGAGCTGGTCGTACTCCAGCAGCCAGCGGTCGGCCCCCTGCGGGCGCTTCACCCCGCTGTAATCGAAGGGGATCAGCGTGGACTGCTCGAACGAGAAGGCCCAGTTCGCGGGGTTGTGGATGTCGTAGGCCGAGCCGTCGTCGACGTGATTCCGGAAGTCCTCGTCGGCCGGGGCACCGATCCACTGGTAGGTGCGCAGCGAGAAGGGCCCCTGCGTGTTGGCGAACCCGCTGTACGCCAGGGCATTGACGTCGTAGAAACGCCCCCAGGCGCCCTTCAGGACGGAACTTCCCTTGCCCGAGAAGTCGTACGCGACGCTGGCGCGGGGCGCGAGGGCGTCCCCGAACCGGAACTTCGAGAACACGGCTCCGGTGTCGTTCGTGCTCTCCTGGCTGTCCGCGCGGACGCCGAGCATCACCGCCCAACGTCCCTTGCGCCACTGGTCCTGGACGAACACGCCCCACTCGCGGTGGGTGTTCTCCACCGCGCCGAGAGAGCGGAACTCGTTCAAACCGACCGGAGTCAGGATCGTGCCGCCGACGGCATCGACGGCCGCCGTCTGGACCTTCGTGCCGCCGTCGAAGGAGTCGGGAAGACCGAAGTCCGCCGCGATCGGGTTCTGGCCCGTGGCGATCACGTCGTCGGCCGCTCCCGTCATGCGCCCTCCCGAGTTCGACTCGGGGAGGTGGTGCTCGATCCCGAACTTCCACTGATGGCTTCCGAGACGGCCGCCGGGATTCCAGACGTGGGAGACGACGGCGGCGAGGTCGATCCGCTCCTGCCGGGTCTCGCCGTACGACTGGGCGTTGTTCAGGAACACGCCGTAGCTCACGACCTCCCACGAGGCGACGTCGTCGGTGCGGCTCGGGCGCGTCGTCGTCCGGTTGCGGGAGAACCCACCCTTGAGCTCGAGGACGGTGTTCGCGCCGAAAATCGCCTGGTAGTTGACGCGCACCCGCTCGGCGAGCACGTCCTGCTCCTGTCGCGCTTCCGGGGCGGCGGTGGCGGCGCCGAGACCCGTCGTCTCGACGTCCTGGCGGGTGTAGTTGGCCGAGAGGTTCTGGTTCGAGGTGAGCGCCGCGGTCAGCTTCACGAATCCCGTGAACCCCGAGGCGTCCTGCGTCCCGCCGGGAAGCGTGCCCACGCCGGCCAGATCCGAATCGGCGAAGGTCGTCGCGACGTCCACGCCGTCGACCGATGCGAAGTACCAGAGCCGATCCTTGATCATCGGCCCGCCGACGTCGAAGCGCGGCGAGATGTCGTGCGAGCCGACGGGTTGGGCGAGGATCGTCGGGTCGGCGTCGTTGGCGAGACTGTCGGAGGTGTAGATGTACGACGCCTGGCCTTCGAAGTCGTTCGATCCCGACCGGGTGATCACGTTCATGAGGCCGCCCAGGACCTGGCCGTATTCGGGGGCGAAGCCGTCCGCGACGAGCTGGACTTCCTCGATCGCGCCGATCGGGATCGGCGTTCCGGGGGTGTACTCCGTGGGGTCGCGACCGGTGAGACCGTCGACGAGGTAGTTGTCCCCGTACTGGCCCTCGCCCCGGAATGACGGCGAGCCCGGTCCCCGCCCCGTCGTCATGTTGACGTCGGTGCCGGTCACCGAAGGGACGAGCTTCGCGAGCTCCCGGTAATCGCGCGTGACGAGGGGGAGCCGGTCGAGGACCTGCCGGGAAACCACCACCCCCGTGTCGGCGCCGGTCGCGTCGACGAGCGAGGGCTCGACGATTACCGTCACGGACTCGGAAAGCGTCCCCGCGGAGAGGACCGCGTCCGCGACGGTCGTCCGGCCGAGGAGCACCTCGACCTCCTCGAGCCGCACGCCGACGTACCCCGGTCCGGAAACTTCCAGCGCGTAGGATCCTGGCGGCAGCACGGGGAGGAAGTAGCGTCCGTCGGCCCCCGTGATCGCGCTCCGTTCTCCCTGCAGGGCGGGGCCGGTCGCGCGGATCGCGACCCCCTCGAGCGGCGCCCCCCCTTTGACGCGGACGATCCCGACGATCTGCCCGGTGGTCTGGGCTGCGGCCGGAAGAGCCGCGAGCAGGGCGGCCACGAACAACAGGAGCCGACAAAGTTTCTCGTTCATGGGCATCCCCCCAACCCCATCAACGACGGCGGAAGCACGAACCAACACAACTCCTACGGTGCGGTGACCGACGACCGCATCTGCCGCTCAACCTCCTCGGCGTCGGCGTTGCGGCCGACCTTGCGGAGGAGCCGGGCGTAATCGGGTCGAGGATCGAGGGAGGAAACTCCCGGCCACTTCGCCAGGATCGCGGCAGCCCTCCCGAGATTTTGAATCGCATCTTGAGTGCGCCCCTGGGCCTCATCCACGAGCCCGAGGGAGGTCAGCGGGTCGATGAAACCGGCATCGTCCGGGCCGAGGGTCGCCGCGTAGATCCCCATCGAGCGTTCGATCGTCTGACGGGCGCTGTCGAGCTGTCCCCGCCGGCGTTGGAGCTCGCCAAGAGAGTGGATCGCCGTGGCGACGCTCAGCGCGGTCGGCCCCACGACCCGCTCGAGCCTGTCGATCGCCGGCTGATCGATGTAGGTCGACGCCTCCTCCAACCGCCCCGCGAGGAGCAGCGCCCATCCGAGACCCAGCCGGCCCTGAAGCATGTCGGGATGATCCGAGTGGTAGATCCGCTCCCGCAGCGCCAGCGCTTCTCGCATCAGCTCGATCGCGCGCGCGTACTCTCCGCGCCTGGAGGCCGGATGCGTGAGGTCGTTCAGGATGAACAGGTGCGTCTGATCGTCGGGAGGTGAGGACGTCTCGGCGATCCGGAGTCCCCGTTCGAGGTCGGCCTCGCCCTCCGGGTCCCCGAGGACGCTTCGGGTAAGCCCGAGGTGCCAGTAGCTCCGCGCGATTCTTGGATCGTCCGGTCGCAAAAGCTTCTGGCGGATTCGGAGGGCCCGTTTGTGGTTCTCGATTCCCCCGATGGCGTGAAGGACCTCCGCGCACTCGAGGCTGTCCGGGCCGAACTCCGACTCCGACAGCGCCAGCGCTCGCTTCAGGAACGAGGTCGCCCGATCGCCCATGCCGAGTCCCTGGTAGACGATGCCGATCGTT
>DASVAW010000100.1 GCA_036376135.1 Candidatus Polarisedimenticolaceae bacterium
CTTCCCCGCGCGCCAACGCCCGTAGCCGCGGTAGGAAAAGGGGCCTGACCCCTTTTCTACCTCGGCTCGGTCATCCGCGAGGAATCGAGAATCGCCGCGCGCTCGGCGTCGGTGAGGGTCGTGCGCTCCCGGGCGACCTCGCGGATCGTCCGTCCCGAGGAGGCGGCCTCCTTCGCGATCGCCGCCGCCGCGTCGTAACCGACGTGGGGGACGAGCGCGGTCGCGAGCATCAGCGACCGCTCGACGAGCTCGGGGCCGCGCGCGGTCGCGACGATCCCGCGAGCGCAGCGACGGTCGAAGTTCGCTGCGGCGGCGCCGAGGATCTCCACGGAGGTCACGAGATGGTGCGCGGCGAGGGGGAGCATCGTGTTGAGCTCGAACTGGCTGGCGTGCCCCGCGAGGGCGACGACGGTATCCGCCCCGACGGCGTGGGCGCAGGCCATCAGCAGCGACTCCGGGATCACCGGGTTGACCTTGCCGGGCATGATCGAGCTCCCGGGCTGGACTTCGGGGAGGGCGATCTCGCCCAGCCCGCAGCGCGGCCCCGAGGCCAGCCAGCGGACGTCGTCGGCGATCTTCCGCAGGCTCAGCGCGGCGGAGCGCACCGCCGCCGAAGCGGCGAGCGCGGCGTCGAGGGTCGCCTGCGCCTGCGGGTGGTTGTCCGTTTCCCGAACGGGAGTCCCGAGCCGCTCGGAGAGGAGCGCGCACACGCGTGCGGCGAACTCCGGGTGCGTGTTCACCCCCGTTCCGACCGCGGTGCCGCCGAGGGGGAGCTCGTCGAGATCGAGGAGCGCCGTCGCGAGCCGCCGGCGCGTCCGGGCCATCTGCCCCGCGTAACCGCGGAAGACCTGGCCGAGGCGGATCGGCGTTGCGTCCTGCAGGTGCGTGCGACCGGTCTTCACGACCTCCCACGTCTCGGTCGCCTTCCGCTCGAAGGTCCCCTCGAGCGCCTCGATCGCGGGGAGCAGCACCTCGCGGATCGCCAGCCCCGCCGCGAGCTGCAGGCACGTGGGGATCACGTCGTTGGACGACTGGCCGAGGTTGACGTGGTCGTTGGGGTGCGCCTTCGCGAGCCTGGCGATCACCTCGTTGGCATTCATGTTCGTCGAGGTTCCCGAGCCGGTCTGGAAGACGTCGACGGGGAAGTGGGCGTCGTGCGTCCCGTCGGCGATCGCCTCGGCGGCGTCGGCGATCGCCCACGCGAGCGCGGGGTCGAGCCGGCCGAGCGCGGCATTCGTCCGCGCGGCGGCCGCCTTCACGAGGCCGAGCGCGCGCAGGAATCGGCGGGGCATCCGCAGGCCGCTCACGGGGAAGTTCTCGACGGCGCGCTGGGTGGAGGCGCCCCAGAGCGCATCCGCGGGGACGTGCAGCGCGCCCATCGTGTCCCGCTCGGTCCGGAAGGGGGTGTCCGGCATGGTAGATTCCTCCGCCACGGATCGTACCCCGGCCGGATGGCCCGCGAGGTCGCGACGATGAGCGCTCCTGCCCGTCTCTCCTGCTTCAAGGCCTACGACATCCGCGGCCGCATCCCCGACGAGCTCAACCGCGACCTCGCGTACCGCATCGCGCAGGGGTACGCGGCGTTCCTGAAGCCCCGGCGGGTCGCCGTGGGGCACGACATCCGCCTCACGAGCCCCGAGTTCGCCGACGCCGTCGCGCAGGGGCTCGTCGACTCGGGGGTGGACGTCGTCCACATCGGGCAGGTGGGGACCGAGCAGGTCTACCACGCCGTCTTCCACCTCGGCCTCGACGGCGGGATCATGGTCACCGCCTCGCACAACCCCGCCGACTACAACGGCCTGAAGCTCGTGCGGGAGGGGGCGCGTCCCATCAGCGCCGACACGGGCCTCAAGGACATCGAGCGGATCGTCCTCGCCGGAGATTTTCCCGCGGCCCCCTCGAAGGGAAAGGTCGAGCGCCGCGACCTCACCGCCGAATACGTCGAGCACCTGCTCACCTACGTCGACCGCTCGCTCCTCAAGCCGTTGACCGTCGTGTCGAACGCGGGGAACGGCGGCGCCGGCGTGATCATGGAGCGTCTCGAGCCGCACTTCCCCTTCAAGGTCGTTCGGGTGCACCACACCCCCGACGGGAACTTCCCGAACGGGATCCCCAACCCGCTCCTCCCGGAGCGGCGCAAGGACTCAGCCGACGCGGTGCTGAAGGCGAAGGCGGACGTCGGCGTCGCCTGGGACGGCGATTTCGACCGCTGTTTCCTGTTCGACGAGAGAGGGGAGTTCATCGAGGGGTACTACATCGTCGGCCTGCTTGCGGAACAGACGCTCCGCCGCCACCCCGGAGCCAAGATCGTCCACGACCCGCGCATGACGTGGAACACCGTCGAGATGGTGAAGGCCGCGGGGGGCGTTCCGGTGCAGAGCAAGTCGGGGCACGCGTTCATGAAGGAAGTAATGCGAAGCGTGGATGCGGCCTACGGCGGCGAGATGTCCGCGCACCATTTCTTCCGCGAGTTCTCCTACTGCGACTCCGGGATGATCCCGTGGATGCTCGTCCTCGAGCAGATGGGGCGCACCGGGAAGTCGCTCAGCTCCCTCGTGGGCGAGCGGATCCGGCGGTACCCGGCGTCCGGGGAGATCAACCGCCGCGTGGACGACGCGATGGCGGTGATGGCGGCGGTGAAGGCCCACTACGTCGGGATCGGCGGGAAACTCGACGAGACCGACGGGGTCGGGATCGACTTCGCGGACTGGCGGTTCAATCTCCGCGCCTCGAACACCGAGCCGCTCATCCGGCTCAACGTCGAGACCCGCGGGGACGCGAAGCTGCTGGCCGCCAAGACCGAGGAGCTGCTCTCACGCCTGGGAGGCGCGAGCGCGGATCACTGACGCAGCAACTCCGCCAGACTCCGGTGGAACTGCGAGTTCGGCATGACCTCGTCGTACCCGGCGTCGACCGCGCGTCGCAGGCTCTCGGTATCGACATGGGAGCCGTAGGCGATCAGGCGGGGAGGAGGGGCGAGGGCCTTGAGGCGGGGGGCCCAGCCGAGCAGGTCGACCGACCTCGAGCCGAGGTCGGCGAAGACCTTCGCGAGGTTCCCCTGCAGGACGGCCGCCTCCATCGCCGACTCGTCGGTGATCCGGGCGACCGGGATCCCGGCGGCCTTCGCCAGGCCGTGGATCTTCGCCCAGAACATCACGTCGTCGGTGACCACAAGCACTTTCCTTGCCATGTCCCCTCCGTGGCTTGCTATTCTCTCCCCGTCCTGCGAGCTTTCGTGACCGGAAAGAGGGCCCCGTGACGCTGAGCGACCGCCACCCGATCTTCGTCGGCTACAAGATGGACGGCTCGCTGCGTCGTCGTCTGGAGGCGCTGACCGGCTCCGAGCGGAAGTACATCGCCGAGGACGGGGAGTTCCTTCGGATTCTCCGGCTGGGGGAGGACGGCTACGTCGGAAAGGTCGTCACGGAGCGGATCACGACCGACCGCGTGGACGACATCCGGCGAAACGTCCTGAGCATCCTCCAGCGCCTGAGCCCGGACACCCGTTTTCCGATCCACCTGGACATCCTGGTCTGCGTGTCGGATCCGGAAACGGGCCCTTCGTCGTGGACTCCCGCCCCCTGAAAATCGAAGGGCCGGCTCGCCGCCGGCCCTCGACCTCTCAGTGGCTGTCTGGTAGCGCTACAGGGATTCGAACCCTGGTTTGATGGCTGAGAACCACCCGTCCTAACCCCTAGACGATAGCGCCGCCCGGGATTCTAGCGACCGCACCCCCGCTGTCAACCCCGCCTTGACGGACCCGCATCCAACCCTATATTCGCCCGTGCTTCCACATATGTAACTTTGTGTTGGCGCGGTTGTGTTTTCGGGGAGGAACGCCATGGGGGGCCGATTCGAACGTGGTGCCGGTGCCCTGAAGCTGCGCTGGGGCGTGATCGCCCTCGTCGCCGCAACCGCGATGGCCGCCGGCGACGCGTCGGCGGCGGTGCTGCTTCCCGTCGCGTTCCTCGTGCTGAGCGGCTTCCTCCTCGAGGCGCTCTCCCGAAGCCTCGCCGGCGAGCCGTCGGCGGAGATCCTCCTCGGCGTCGTCGACGCCGCCACGATCGGCATCACGCTCTACGGCCTGGCCTTCGCGATCGACGGCACCGCCCTCACGGTGGCCGGGGGGTTCTCCTTCTTCTACCTCGCGATCGTCGCCGGGCGGCTGTGGGGACTCGTCGGCGCGGAGCGCCGCGCGCGTCGCGAGAGCCGCGAGCTGCGGGCGCTCCTCGAGATCACCGAGGCGGTGACCGGCACCCTCGACGCGAACCAGGTGATGAACCTGATCGTCCGGCGCGTGGGCGACCTCGTCTCCGCCCAGCGCTGCTCGATCCTGGTCGTCGACGAGCGCCGGGAGACCTGTTACGTCGTCGCCGCCAACGACAACCCGGAAGCGGTGCGGCTCGAGGTCGACCTGAGCAAGTACCCGGAGATCCGGCGCGCGCTCGACACGCGCGAGCCGGTGCACGTCGAGAACGTCGAGACCGATCCCCTGGTCGAGCCGGTGCGCGAGATCCTGCTGCAGCAGGGGTACCGCTCGATGATGGTGCTCCCCCTCGTCTTCAACCGCGAGGTCCTCGGAACCCTCTTCCTGCGCGCGACCCGCGAAGCCCCCTTCAGCGATGCCGAGATCCGCTTCTGTCGCGTCGCCGCCGCCGCTTCCGCGAACGCGCTCAAGAACGCCCTGCTCTTCCGCGACGTCAAGCACGAGGCCGCGCGGCACCGCGAAACCTCCGAGACGCTGCGTCGCGTGCTCGACGGCACCCCGGACCTCATCGTCGCGACCGACCCCCACGGCCACGTCACCGAGTTCAATCGGGGCGCCGAATACGCGACCGGAATCCCCGCCGAGGAAGCCAAGCGGAAGACCCTCGTGGAGATCCTCGGACCGGCCGGGGAGGTGTCGGGACTCACGGATGCCCGCCGGCGCGAGACGATCCTCACGCGTCCCGACGGGTCGCGGATCGAGCTCAGCCTCGTGGCGGCGCCGCTGCACGAGGAACGCGACGGATCGGGCGGGATCGTCTGGATCGGGCGGGACGTCACCGAGATGCGCCGGGTCGAGAAGAGCCTCGCCCAGGCGGAGCGACTTTCCAGCCTCGGCGAGGTCGTCGCCGGCGTCGCGCACGAGCTGAACAACCCGCTCTCGAGCGTGCTCGGCTACGCGCAGCTGCTCGCGACGCAAGCGCACGACGCGGCGCAGTCGCGCGACCTCGATCGCGTGGTCGAGTCGGCCAAGCGTTGCCAGAGGATCGTGGCCAACCTGCTGGGCTTCGCGCGCAAGCACGCCCCGGAGCGCAAGTCCAACGACCTCAACGCCTGCGTGCAGAAGGTGCTCGACCTCAAGGGATACCACCTTCGATCGTCGCGCGTGGAGGCGGTCGTCGAGCTGGACGAGAGCCTCCCGCAGACCCTCTTCGATTTCCACCAGATCGAGCAGGTGATCCTCAACCTGCTCAACAACGCCGAGCAGGCGATCACCTCCGCCGGAACGGGCGGGCGGGTGACGCTGCGCACGCGGGGGATCCCCGGGTTCGTCTGCCTCGAGGTCGAGGACGACGGTCCGGGCGTCCCGCCTTCGGTGCGCGAGCGGGTCTTCGACCCGTTCTTCACGACGAAGCCCCCGGGGCAGGGAACCGGTCTCGGGCTGTCGGTCTCGTACGGGATCCTGCAGGAGCACGGGGGGCGGATCGAGCTGCGCGAGCGCGGCGCCGGGCGGGGCGCCTGCTTCGCCGTCTACCTCCCCCTCGTCGGGGAGGCGGCGACCCCCGCGGCGGGCGGCGACCGCTCCCAGGTGCCCCAGGTCCCCGCGGGGCCGCTCCAGGGGAGGCGCGTGCTCGTCGCCGAGGACGAGCCCCTGGTCCTCGACCTGCTGCGCCGCGTGATCGAGGGGGACGGCGGCACCGTCATTCCCGTTCCCGACGGGGAGACCGCGTGGGAGCGGATCCTCGACCAGGACTTCGACCTCATCCTCGCGGACCTGCGGATGCCGGGGCTCGACGGGCGGACGCTCTACGAGCGGGCCGTCTCCGAAAGGCCCGAGCTCGTGCGGCGGTTCGTCTTCGCGACGGGCGACCTCGTGCGCTCGGACAGCCTTCGGTTCCTCGAGGGGGTCCCCAACCGCGTCATCCGCAAGCCGATCGACGTGGACGTGGTGCGAAGGGTGCTCGGGCAGGCGCTCAAGCGGGACTAGAATCGCCCCGATGGGCGACGCCACGCCGCGTTTCGAGGACTACCCCCTCACGCGCGCCGAATACATCACGGCGATGGTGCACTTCTATCGCGCGGAGGTCGCCCGCTCGCTCGCCTGGCGACAGCGCCTCGACGCCACCACCAACTGGGCCGTGCTCACCGTCGCGGGGATGTTGTCGCTGAGCTTCGGCAGTCCCGACGCGCCGCACTTCATGCTGCTGGCGTCGAACTTCATCCTCCTGGCCTTCCTGGGAATCGAGGCGCGGCGGTATCGCTACTTCGCCGTGTACCGCGCGCGCGTGCGGATGCTCGAGGAGAATTTCCTGATCCCGATCCTCACGCGCAAGCTCGAGTCGCCGATGGCGGCGTGGCGGGAGTCCCTCGCCCGCGACCTCGACCTGCCGAAATACAAGACGACCTTCCTCCAGGCATTCGGCTTCCGCCTGCGGCGCAACTACGTCTGGATCTTCGCCATGATCACCGGCGGCTGGATCGTGAAGATCATGATCCAG
Source organism: Candidatus Polarisedimenticolaceae bacterium (assembly GCA_036376135.1). Lineage (NCBI taxonomy): Bacteria > Pseudomonadati > Acidobacteriota > Candidatus Polarisedimenticolia > Candidatus Polarisedimenticolales > Candidatus Polarisedimenticolaceae > Candidatus Polarisedimenticolaceae bacterium. Next base: position 6,705 of record DASVAW010000100.1, read on the forward strand.
CCGACGATCGCGTCGACCCCTCGGGTGTTCTGGGATCGGATGGCGGTCGGGCCGGCCCCGCCGGGATTCGTCTTCGCGGCCGGTCTGGCCTTCTGGGCGCTGCTGTACTCCGCGATCGCGTGGGGCCGAAAGCTCGGGGGCGGAGAGCCCGACGACGAGATCGCCGGGCTCGAGGCGAACCTCGCCGACTGGAAGCGGTAGTCTCCGATCGGGAAGGGGCGGGGCGCCGCGCGACGCCCCGCCCTCGCGCATCATTCCTCGGAGTCGAGCCCGACCCCTCCGGCCATCTCGCTCGGCCGGATCGGGGCGTCGGTGGCGATCGCGATCGGGAGCATCGGCTGCGGCTGCGGCTTGGGCTGCGGCACGATGCTCGTCTTCGACGGGGGCTTGGCCGACGGGATCTTCGGCGCGGCGGCGGGGGTCGGCTTCGCCGCGGGACGCCGGGTCACGCTCGCCTTGGCGGGAGCCTTCGGGGCGGCCTTCTTCACCGGTTTCTTGACGGGCTTCTTCGCGGCCTTCTTGGCGGCCTTCTTCGGCGGGGCCTTCCTGGCGGCCTTGCGCGCCGGCGCCTTCCTGGCGGCTTTCTTCGCGGACTTCTTCGCGGCCTTCTTCGCGATCTTCTTCGCGACCTTTCTCTTCGGAGCCTTCTTCGCCTTCTTCTTCGCGGCCTTCGCCATCGGTTCCTCCTTCGGACGTCGCGGGCGCGCGGGTGCGGCGGGATCAACGGGCCCGGAACCGGCGCCCGTCGCGGATTATAAGCACGCGCGCCGTCGAGGCGCGCACGCGATTCCTCAATAAGACGGCCTCAGCGTCCCGCGGCGGCGTAACGGCGCTGGAGTGCGGGAACCAGGTAGTCGCCGACGGCCTCGCGAAGCCCGTGGACCGGGGCGTGGCCCCAGTCGCGCCGGGCGCGGGTGTCGTCGACGTCGGCCGGCCAGGTGTCCACGATCGCCTGGCGGGCGGCGACCGGATCGAAGGTGATCTCGGCCCCCGGGAAGTGGGCGACGACGGCGTCCCGGATCTCCGACGCCGAGGGGGCGAAGGCGCCGATGTTGTAGACGCGGGTGGTCAGGGCCGCGACCGGCGCCGCGTCGAGGCGGAGGATCGCGGCGATCGCATCGGGCATGGTCATGAACGGGATCCGCGTTCCGGCCGCGACGAAGCAGGCGTAGGGTTTCCCCTGGGCGGCGGCGTGGATCATCTCGGGGGCGTAGTCGCTCGTCCCCCCGGTGGGGAGGGTCTCCGCACTGACGAGTCCGGGGAACCGGATCGCGCGGAAGTCGAGGCCGGGCTCCCCGAGCCGCTGCGAGCGCACGGTCAGGTAGGTTCCGAGGCGTTCGCCGTGCAGCTTGTGGATACCGTAGGCCCCCGCCGGGAAGTTCCAGTCCTCTTCCTTGAGCGCCCCGGCCGCCTCTTTCGCCGAGGCGTCGGGGAGGCCGTACACGGCGATCGAGCTCGGGAACAGGAAGCGCACCGGGCGCCCCTTCGCGGCCGCGGTCCGGCGCGCGAGCCTGTACAGCCGGACCGTCGCGTCGACGTTGACCTCGTGGGCGAGGTCGGGGTCCTTCTCGGCCTTCGACGAAAGGACGGCGGCGAGGTGGAACACCCCTTCGAAGCCGTGTTCGTCGAACAGGCGCGACACGAGGCCCGCGTCGTTCACGCTTCCGGCGACGTGCGCGACGCAGTGGGCGGCGAGCTCGGGGGGGATCGGCTCCAGGTCGAGCGCCACGACGTCGAATCCCGAGGAAGCCAGCGCCGGCACGAGCCCGTGCCCCATCTCCCCGGACGCTCCCGTCACCAGAACCCTGCGCGTCGTCGTCATCCGCTCCCTCCCGAGGCTGCGGCGCGTCAAGATACAACGAGTACGGCCGTCCCCTCGATGCCGTCCTCGTCGAGGAGGGCCAGCGCCCGCGCGGCCTGCTCGAGGGGAAACGTGCGGGTACGCGGCCGGATCCCGGCCCGCGCCGCCTCCGCCAGGAGCGCCTCGCCGTCCCGGCGGGTGTTCGACTCGACGCTCGTGAGGACCTTCTCGTGGAAGAGGTGGGGCTCGTACTCCATCGAAGGGATCGGGGTCAGCGTGACCCCGGCCAGGGCGACCGTCCCGGCCTTCCGCACGCCCCGGAGCGCGGCGGGGACGACCTCTCCCGCGGGGGCGAAGACGATCGCGGAATCGGACGGCGCCGGGGGAGGATCGAACGTGTCGCCGACCCAGTCGGCTCCAAGGGCGCGGGCGTGGGACCGGTGTCGCTCGCCGCGGGTCGCCACGAAGACCTCGTGGCCGCGCGCCCGGGCCAGTTGCAGGACGAGATGGGCCGACGAGCCGAACCCCAGGAGGAGCACCCTCCCTCCGGCGGGGACCGCCGCGCGCTCGAGCGCGCGGAACCCGATGATCCCTGCGCACAGGAGCGGCGCGGCCTCGACGTCGTCGAAGGCGGCGGGGAGGGGGTAGGCGAACGCCTCCGGGACGATCGCCGCCTCCGCGTACCCGCCGTCGTCGTCCCAGCCGGTGTAGCGCGAACGAGGGCAGAGGTTCTCGCGCCCCGCGCGGCAGTCGGGACAGACCCCGCAGGTCGATCGCAGCCACGCGATCCCGACGCGCGCGCCGAGGGCGAACCGGACGGCCCCGGGGCCGAGGGCGTCGACGCGCCCGACGACCTGGTGCCCCGGGATCAGCGGCGACCGTTTCGGGGCGAGGTCCCCGGTCACGACGTGGAGGTCGGTCCGGCAGACGCCGCACGCGGTGACGCGGACGCGCACCTCGCCGGGACCGGGGTCGGGGAGCGGGACCTCGCCCAGACGCAGCGGCGTCCGGGTCAGCGGGGCGGGACGGTCGAGGAGGATCGCGCGCACGACCGACCCTCCGGGTTGGAGGTGGCGTGGCTGGGGAGCAGGGATTCGAACCCCGATTCTGCGGTCCAGAGCCGCATGTCCTGCCGTTGGACGACTCCCCAGCAAGAGTCGTTCAAAGAGCGGCGGATTCTAGCACACGCCTGAGCCTCGCCCGGGTCCGCTCCCGGCCCAGAAGCTCCATCACCTCGAAGAGGCCGGGGCTCGCGCCACGTCCGGTGAGGGCGAGCCGGATCGGGTGGATGAGCTTCCCGGCACCGAGGCCGCGCGCCTCGGCGACGGCGCGCACCGCCGTCTCCAGCGCGGCGGCGTCCCACGCGATCCCGTCGAGCGTCGCGAGCAGCTCCTCGAGCATCCCGCGCAGCCCCTCGAGCTTGAGATGCTTGCGGGCGGCCTCGGGGTCGTAGTCGAAGGCGTCGGAGGGGTCGAAGAAGAACCGACCCTCGGGAACGATCGCCTCGAGGGTCCGGACGCGCGGCTGGACGAGGGCGAGGACCTTCCCGAACCACGCGCGTCCCTCGACGGCCCACGCGGGGTCCCACAGCCCCGCGGCTTCGAGGCGCTCGCGCGCCCGCGTCTCGAACACCTCGGCCGGCAGGGAGGCCAGGTACTGCCCGTTGAGCCACTCGAGCTTCTTGAGGTCGAAGACCGCGCCCGACTTCCCGACCCCGTCGAGGTCGAACGCCGCCACGAGCTCCTCGCGCGCCATCTTCTGGCGGTCGTCGCCGGGGGACCAGCCCAGAAGCGCGAGGAAGTTGAACATCGCCTCCGGGAGATACCCGAGGTCGCGGTAGGCGAGAACGCTGACCGCGCCGTGGCGCTTGGAGAGCTTCTTCTTGTCCTCGCCGAAGATCATCGGCAGGTGCGCGAATACCGGAGGCTCGTGCCCCAGCGCGCGGTAGATCGCGAGCTGTTTCGGGGTGTTCGACACGTGGTCGTCGCCGCGGATCACGTGGGTGATCGCCATGGCCACGTCGTCGGAGACGACGGAGAGGTTGTAGGTCGGCGACCCGTCCGAGCGCAGCAGGACGAGGTCCTCGAGGAGCCTCCCGTCGAACGAGGTCGGACCGTGCACCGCGTCGTCCCAGGCGATCGGAGCGTCGGGGATCCGCAACCGAACGGCGAACGGCTCGCCGGCCTCCGCGCGGCGCGCGCTTTCGGGCACGGGGATCGCGCGGCAGCGGCGGGGGTAGAGGTAGGTCCCCCCGTTCCTCTCGGCGGCTTCGCGCTCGGCGCGGATCGTCTCCGCGTCGCAGAAGCAGCGGTAGGCGTGGCCGTCGTCGAGCAGCCGGTTCGCGTCGGCGGCGTGTCGCGCGCGCAACCTCGACTGGAAGAAGGGCCCCTCGTCGGCGTGCATCCCCAGCCACGCCATCCCCTCGAGGATCGCCTGGACGACCTCCTGCGAGTTGCGCTGCTCGTCGGTGTCCTCGACGCGAAGCACGAACGTCCCTCCGTGGCGCCGCGCGAAGAGCCAGTTGAAGATCGCGGTTCGCGCGCCGCCGACGTGCAGGAAACCGGTCGGGCTCGGCGCGAACCGGACCCGGGGCGCGCTCACTTCGCGTCCGCCTTCTCGATCTTCGCCCAGGCGTCCTTGAGCGTGACGGTGCGGTTGAAGACGGGAGCGCCCGGTTTCGCGTCGCGGTCGACGCAGAAGTACCCGATCCGCTCGAACTGGAAGCGTGTGCCGGGCTCGAGGGGACCGGGGGAGGGCTCGAGCTTGGCGTGGGTCACGACCTCGAGCGACGCGGGGTTGAGGTGGGCGCGCCAGTCGAGCCCGTCCTTCTCCTCCGCCGGGTTCTCCTTGGTGAACAAGACGTCGTACAGGCGGACCTCGGCGTCGACGGCATGTTCGGCCGACACCCAGGTGATCGTGGCCTTCACCTTCCGGCCGTCCGGGGCGCTCCCCTCGCGCGTGGCGGGGTCGTAGGTGCAGCGCAGCTCGACCACCTCCCCGGCGGCGTCCTTCACGACGCGCTCGCACTTCAGGAAGTACCCGCCGCGAAGCCGCACCTCGCGGCCGGGGGACAGGCGCCAGTACTTCGGCGGCGGCACCTCGCGGAAGTCGTCGCGGTCGATCCACAACGTCCCGGTGAACGGCAGGCGCCGCGTTCCCGCCGACGGGTCCTCGGGGTTGAGCGGCACCTCGAAGTGCTCGATCCGCCCTTCGGGCCAGTTCTCGATCACGACCCTCAGGGGACGCAGCGCCGCCATCAGGCGGGGGGCGCGCCGGTTGAGGTCTTCCCTCACGTGGTGCTCGAGCAGCCTCAGGTCCACGGTCGAGTCGCGCTTGGCGACGCCGATCCGTTCGCAGAAGGCCCGGATCGCCTCGGGGGTGTATCCGCGCCGGCGCATTCCGGAGATCGTCGGCATGCGCGGGTCGTCCCACCCCGTGACGTGCCCCTCCTCGACGAGCTGGAGGAGCTTGCGCTTGCTCATCATCGTGTAGGTGAGGTTGAGCCGGGCGAATTCGATCTGCTGGGGCCTGGCCTTCGTGGCGACGTTGTCGATCAGCCAGTCGTACAGCGGCCGGTGCGCCTCGAACTCGAGGGTGCAGATCGAGTGGGTGATCCCTTCGATCGCGTCCGAGAGCGGGTGGGCGTAGTCGTACATCGGGTAGATGCACCAGGCGTCGCCGGTGCGGTGGTGGTGGGCCCGCTTGATCCGGTAGAGGACCGGGTCGCGCAGGTTGAGGTTCGGCGAGGCCATGTCGATCTTCGCGCGCAGGACCTTGGCGCCGTCCTCGAACTCGCCGGCGCGCATGCGCCGGAAGAGGTCGAGGCTCTCTCCCGCGGGGCGGTTCCGGTAGGGGCTCTCCCGACCGGGCTCGGTGAGCGTGCCGCGGTGCTCGCGGATCTCGTCGGGGGTGAGCTCGTCGACGTAGGCGTGTCCGTCGACGATGAGCTTCTCCGCCCACAGGTAAAGCTGCTCGAAGTAGTCGGAGGCGAAGAACTTCCCCGCCCAGGAGAACCCGAGCCAGTGGACGTCCTCCTCGATCGCGTCGACGTATTCGACGTCTTCCTTCGCGGGGTTGGTGTCGTCGTAGCGGAGGTTGCAGAGGCCGGAGAACTCCTCGGCGATCCCGAAGTTCAGGCAGATCGACTTCGCGTGGCCGATGTGGAGGTACCCGTTCGGCTCGGGGGGAAACCGCGTCGCGACGCGCCCGGCGTGTTTCCCGGAGGCGTTGTCGCCGTCGATGATCTGCCGGATGAAGTCGCGGGGGAGGGTGGACTCGATGCTCATGGGATTCTCGGGGACGCTGGCGGTGAGGGAGGGATTCGAACCCTCGGATGGGGTTTAAAGCCCATCAACGGTTTAGCAAACCGCCCCGTTCGGCCACTCCGGCACCTCACCGTGTCGTTTTCGTCCAGACGAAGTCCGGATTCTAGCACCAGGCGGCGGAGGGGGCGGGATTCGAACCCGCGAGCCTTGCGGCTTCCGGTTTTCAAGACCGGTGGTTTCAACCGCTCACCCACCCCTCCGGAGCGGGATCTAGCGTGACGGCTCGATCCGGTCGACGCCACCCATGTACGGCCGCAACGCCTCCGGCACGACCACCGTTCCGTCCCCCTCCTGGTAGTTCTCCAGGATCGCGACGAGGGTCCGGCCGACGGCGAGCCCCGACCCGTTCAGGGTGTGGACGAACTCCGCCTTCCCTCCCGCCGCGGGCTTGAACTTGATGTTCGCCCGCCGGGCCTGGAAGGCCTCGAAGTTGGAGCAGGAGGAGATCTCGCGATAGGTGTCCTGGCTCGGGAGCCAGACCTCGAGGTCGTAGGTCTTCGCGGAGGAGAACCCGAGGTCGCCGCCGCAGAGCGAGACCACGCGGTAGGGGAGGCCGAGGCGCCTGAGCACATCCTCGGCATGGCCCGTCAGCCGCTCGAGCTCTGCGTACGAGTCCTCCGGCCGGGCGAACTTCACGAGCTCGACCTTGTCGAACTGGTGCTGCCGGATCAGCCCGCGCACATCCTTCCCGTACGACCCCGCCTCGCTGCGGAAACAGGGGGTGTAGGCGCAATACGAGATCGGGAGCTTCGCCTCCTCGAGGACCTCCTCCGCGTGGATGTTGGTCACCGGGACCTCGGCGGTGGGGATCAGGTAGTACCCGCCCGGCTCGACCTTGAAGAGGTCCTGCTCGAACTTCGGCAGCTGGCCGGTCCCGAACAGCGCCCCGGCGTTGACCATGAACGGAGGGAGGACCTCGACGTACCCGTGCTCGCGGGTGTGGAGGTCGAGCATGAAGTTGATGAGCGCCCGCTCGAGGCGCGCCCCGGCTCCGGTGAGGAGGGCAAAACGCGCGCCGGTCATCCGCGCGGCCCGCTCGAAGTCGAGGATCCCCAGCGCCGGCCCGAGGTCGAAGTGGGCCTTCGGCTCGAACTCGAGCGTTCGCGGGGTGCCCCAGGTGCGCACCACCGGGTTGTCCTCGGAGGAGGTCCCCTCCGGCACGCTGGCGTGAGGGAGGTTCGGCGTCCCCTTGAGGATCTCGCCGAGCGCCGATTCGGCTTCGGCGACCTCGACGTCGATCGCGGCGACGCGGTCGCCGACCGCACGCATCTCGTCCTTGAGGGCGGAGGCGTCCTGCCCCTGCTTCATCATCTGGCCGATCTGCTTCGAGGCGTCGTTGCGCTGCTTCTTGAGCGCCTCGACCTCCACGAGGAGCTGCCGGCGTCGCGCGTCGACCGCGCGGACCGCGTCGACGTCGAAGACGAGCCCCCGCTTGCGGAGCGCTTCGGCGACGCGGTCGGGATGGTCGCGGACGAACTGGCGGTCGAGCATGGCGTCTCCCCGGGAAAAGAGGCGTCATTGTAGTGCTATTCTGCAAGGTCCATGGACAAGCTGCGCATCCAGGGAGGCCGCCGCCTGCGCGGCCGCGTGACGATCGGGGGCGCGAAGAACGCCGCCCTCCCCGACCTCGCCGCCTGCCTGCTGTCGGGCGACCGGGTCGTCCTCGACAACGTGCCCCGCGTGCGCGACGTGCGCACGATGATGCGCGTGCTCGAGCATCTCGGCGCGACCGTCGCGGAGCCGCGCCCCGGAGCCGTCGAGGTCCAGGTCGCGAAGTTCGCGTCGTTCGAGGCGCCCTACGACCTCGTGAAGACGATGCGCGCGTCGGTGCTCGTGCTCGGGCCGCTGGTCGCGCGGCACGGTCGCGCGCGCGTGTCGCTGCCGGGCGGGTGCGCGATCG
>DASVAW010000101.1 GCA_036376135.1 Candidatus Polarisedimenticolaceae bacterium
GATTCGTCGTGAAAGCCTCCAAGGGCCACGTGCGCGACCTTCCCAAGAGGACGCTCGGGGTCGACGAGAAGACCTTCGCGCCGACCTACACCGCCCTCCCCGAAAAGAAGAAGACGCTGATCGAGCTTCGGAAAGCCGCGAAGGACGCCGACGCGATCTTTCTGGCCGCCGACCCCGACCGCGAGGGAGAGGCGATCTGCTGGCACCTCAAGGAAGAGCTGTCCAAGGACACCGACGTCGACTTCCGCAGGGTGCTGTTCAACGAGATCACCAAGAAGGCGATTCTCGCGGCGTTCGACACGCCGCGCCCGATCGACGCGCACAAGGTCGACGCGCAGCAGACCCGCCGCATCCTCGACCGCCTCGTCGGCTACAAGATCAGCCCGCTGCTCTGGGACAAGGTGCGCCGCGGCCTCTCCGCCGGGCGCGTGCAGTCGGTCGCGCTCCGGATGATCGTGGAGCGCGAGCGCGAGATCCAGGCGTTCGTCCCCCGCGAATACTGGTCGCTCGGCGCGCAGCTCGCGGCCTCCGAGCCGCCGCCTTTCGTCGCGAAGCTCCAGGCCAAGAACGGGAAGAAACTCGAGGTCGAGTCGCGCGAGGCGATCGAAGCCGTCCTCGGCGAGCTCGGATGGAAGGTCCGCGAGGCGCGTTCCGGCGAGGAGGGGGGTGCGCTCGTCCTCGACGTCGAGGCGGCGTCGCCCAACCCCGTCCCGTTCAAGGTCGCCAAGGTCGAGTCGAAGGAAAAGAAGAAGAACCCGCCGCCGCCGTTCATCACCTCGAAGCTCCAGCAGGACGCCGCCCGCGCGCTGGGTTTCCCCGTCGCGAAGACGATGCGCGTCGCGCAGCATCTTTATGAAGGCGTGGAGCTCGGCGACCGCGGCACGGTCGGCCTCATCACCTACATGCGTACCGACTCCACGCGCATCAGCGAGGAGGCGATCGGCGCGGTGCGCGACTACATCGCCGGCGCCTACGGAAAGGACTACCTCCCCGCGGAGCCGCGGCGGTACCGGGTCGCGAAGCAGGCCCAGGAGGCGCACGAGGCGATCCGGCCGACGGGGCTCGAGAACACCCCCGACGCGGTGAAGGGGTTCCTCGGCCGCGACGAGTTCCGGCTCTACCAGCTCATCTGGAACCGCTTCGTCGCCTCGCAGATGGAAACGGCGCTGTTCGACACGACCCGCGCCGACATCGCCGCGGGCCCCTACGGGTTCCGCGCGACCGGGTCGGTCCTGAAGTTCCCCGGCTGGCTCGCCGTCTACCACGAAGGGGTGGACGAGGACGCGAAGGGGAAGGAGCAGGAGACGGAGGAGGACGGCGACGACGAGGATCGCCGGCTCCCGCCGCTTTCGGCCGGCCAGGAGCTCGACCTCCGCTCGCTCCTCCCGCGCCAGCACTTCACGCAGCCGCCGCCTCGTTACTCCGAAGCCGCCCTCGTGAAGGCGCTCGAGGAGAACGGCATCGGGCGTCCCTCGACCTACGCCGCGATCCTCGCGACGATCGTGAATCGCGACTACTGCGAGAAGGACAAGGGCCGGTTCACGCCGACCGAGCTCGGCATCCTGGTGAACGACCTTCTCGTCGCGTCGTTCGGCGACATCGTCGACATCGGCTACACGGCCCGGCTCGAGGAGGAGCTCGACGAGATCGAGGAGGGGCGCCTCGACTGGATCGACGCGCTCAAGGAGTTCCAGGGGAAGTTCGAGGCCGACCTCGCCCGCGCGAAGAAGGAAATGCGCGACGTGAAGCGCGAGGCGATCCCGACGGACCAGGTCTGCGACAAGTGCGGCAAACCCATGGTCCAGAAGTGGGGGCGCTTCGGCCCGTTCCTGGCGTGCTCGGGGTACCCCGAGTGCAAGAACACGCGGGAGGTCGGCGCGACCGCCGCCGGCGAGGACCGCTCCGAAGTTCCCGCCGCCGCGAAGGCCGCGAAGGTGAAGGCCGAACCCGATCCCATCGAGACCGAGGCCGAGCCCTGCGAGAACTGCGGGAAGCCCATGGTCCTGAGGAAGGGGCGCTTCGGCCCGTTCCTGGCGTGCTCGGGATACCCCGAGTGCAAGACCACGCGCCGCATCAAGATCAACAAGGAAGGGAAGGCCGAGGCGAAGGCCGCGGTGATGCTCGACGAGGACTGCCCGAAGTGCGGGAACAAGCTCGCGATCAAACACGGCCGCTTCGGCGAGTTCACCGCCTGCTCCAACTACCCCAAGTGCAAGTACATCAAGATGAAGGAGACGGGCGTCGGCTGCCCCGAGTGCGGCAAGGGGAACATCGTCGAGCGGAAGAGCAAGCGAGGGAAGGTCTTCTACGGCTGCGACCGGTACCCCGACTGCGAGTTCGTGTTGTGGAACAAGCCGATCGCCCGCGCCTGCCCGCAGTGCGCGACCCCCTACCTCGTCGAGAAGATCACCAAGCGCAAGGGGCACCAGATCCTGTGCGAGAAGGAAGGATGCGGGTTCGAGGAGACGGTGGAGGAGACGGCCGGCGCGACGAACTGATCTCGACCCGGTTCACCGGAACGAAAAAGGGCGCCCTTTCGGGCGCCCTTCGTGTGTGCGTTGGATCGAGAAGAACTAGTAGCGGTCGCCGCCGCGGCCCCGGCCACCGCCGCCGCCGTAACCGCCGCCGCCACCGTAGCCACCGCCGCGACCACCGCCGCCGCCGTAGCCGCCGCCACCGAAGCCGCCGCGACCACCGCCGCCGCCGCCGCCCTGGCGCTCGCGAGCCTCGTTGACCGTCAAGGCGCGGCCGCCGAACTGCGTCCCGTGCAGCTCGCGGATCGCGCCGTCGGCGTCATCCTGGCTTCCCATCTCGACGAAACCGAAGCCGCGGGGGCGGCCCGTGTCACGGTCCGTGACGAGCTTCACCTCCGTCACGTTCCGGCCGTTGCGCGCGAAGAGCTCCTGGACGTCCTGCTCGGTTGCGCTGAAGGGAAGATTGCCGACGTAGAGTCTGGTACCCATTCCGAAACCTCTATCGCTCCCCGCGGAGCGTCATCCGGGTTCCGGCCCGCCACCCGACCCTTCGGGAGGCAAGAGCGCGCCATGGCGCTTGGCTTCAGGCGCATCACACTTCGTTTCTGTACGAGAGAATGCAGCCGGAACCTGGCCGCAAGGTACACGCGTTCCGCCCGAAAGTCCACGCCGGCGCGGGTTCTTGGAGGTTCCGGGGGCCCGTGGGCGATCTCCGGGGCATGTTCATCACCCCGTCATCCCGACGCTCCACCTTCCGGGAGTGGCCGGCCCCTCATCCCTCCACGCGCAGGGCATACCCGAACCCCCGGTGGGTCCGGATGAGATCCGGCCCCCCGGCGTCCGAGATCTTCCGGCGGAGCCGGGCGATGAGGACCTCCAGGCTCGCCCCGACGGCGTCGTCCTCCGTGCCCCACACGGTCAGGAGGATCGCCGAGCGGGAGACCGCCCGCCCGGCATGGCGGGCCAGGACCTCCAGGATCTCGAACTCCTTCGCCGTGACCGCGACCTCGACCCCGTCCACGAGAACCAGGCGAGCCGACGTGCGGATCTCGACCGGCCCGATCCGGACCACCGGGTCCTCGATCTGAGGGCCGCGCCGCAGCAACGCCCTCACCCGGGCGCGCAGCTCGGCGACGGCGAACGGCTTCTTGAGGTAATCGTCCGCCCCCGCGTCGAGCCCCGCGACCCGGTCCTCGACGTCGGTCTTGGCGGTCAGGATGAGGACCGGGGTGGGGTTCCCGGACGCCCGCATCTCACGGCACAACTCCGGCCCGGCGCCGTCGGGGAGCATCCAGTCGAGGATGATCACCCCGAAGGCACCGCCGGCGAGCTTGTCCCTCGCGGACGCCAGCGACGGCGCGCTTTCGACGTGGTGCCCCTCTCCCTTGAGGGCGGACTCGACCAGGGACCGGGTCGGTGCGTGATCTTCGACGACGAGAACTCGCACGGAACGACGCCTCCAGCACCAGCATTCGGAATCGGCGCTGAACGCATTCTAAACGCGCCCAAGGAACCTGCAGCCGCGGATCCGCGACGCGGTATTGTTCTGCCATCGATTCCCCGAGCATGGTCCCTGGCCGTGGCGGCGCTCGTCGCCGCCACGGCCCACTCGCTCGCTCCCGCGGAAACGGGGTTGCCGGCATCGCCGGTCCCCGACGACGCCACGATCGAGGCCTCCGGCGCCGTAATCGGCGCGATCGAGATCCGCGCGGCGGACGTCTTCGACCTGGAGCGACCCGGCGAGGACCGGGCGGCGTTCCGGGCGGCGAACAGGATCCACCCCGTCACGCGCGACGGGACGATCCGGAACCTGCTGACGTTCCGGACCGGCGACCGGTATTCGCGTCGCGTCCTCGACGAGTCCGAGCGCGCGCTCCGCAGGAGCGGCTTCCTCTACGACGCGGCGATCGCGCCGTCCGCGTTCCACGACGGAACCGTGGACCTCGTCGTTTCCACGCGGGACGTCTGGACCCTCAAGGCCGGCGTCGGCTTCGGGAGGGCCGGCGGGGTGAACCGCGCCCATTTCGGCCTCGAGGACGCGAACTTCTTCGGGACCGGCAAGAACGTCGCGGTGAAGCGGATCAACGGCGTGGACCGAACCGAGACGATCTGGAAGTACCGCGACCCGTCGCTGTTCGGCTCCCACGTCCGAATGGAGGCGGCGTACTCGAGCAACAGCGACGGCGTGGGGGAGCGGCTCAACGTCGAGCGTCCGTTCTACGCGCTCGACACGCGCTGGGTCGCGGGAGGCGGCGGAGAGAGCTTCGAGCGGACGGACTCGCTTTACGCGGCGGGGGAGGTGGTCGCCCGTTTCGGCCACACCCAGCGGAGAGCGGGGGTCTACGGAGGAATCGGATCGACGGTGGACGACAACGTCGCCCATCGGTGGACCTTCGGCTTCGACTACATCGAGGACCGCTTCGTTCCCGATCCGCTGTTGCCTCCCTCGGTGCCTCCCGAGGATCGCACGCTCGCCTTCCCGTGGGTCGGCTTCGAGCGCGTCGTGGACGGCTTCGTCAAGACGCGGGACCTCGACAAGATCGGGCGCACGGAGGACCTCGACCTCGGGGGCTCGTACCACGCCCGACTGGGCTGGTCCGATCCGGCCTTCGGCGCCACCGTCCGCGCGGCGATCCTCGACGCCGGGGGGCACCGGGGCTTCGCGCTCGGGCGCGGCCAGACGATCGGCCTCGACGCTGCGCTCGGAGGGCGCCTGGGAAGCCGCGGAGCGGAGAACCTGCTCGCCACGTTCGCCGCTCGCTACGACAAGCGCTACGACAATGGGAACGTGCTGCACGCGGCGTTCCGCCTCGACGCCGGTCGCGAGCTCGACCCCGAGACCCAGATCGTGCTCGGCGGCGACAACGGCCTGCGCGGCTTCCCGCTCCGCTACGCGGTCGGCAGCTGGGCGTGGCTGGCGACCGTCGAGCACCGGGCCTACTGGGACAAGGAGTGGCTCAAGCTGGTTCGAGTGGGAGCCGCCGTGTTCTTGGACGTGGGGGCGGCAGGGGGATCGTCCGGGGGCATCGGCACCGATTTCGACACCCTGCGCGACGTCGGCGTGGGACTGCGGCTGGGTCAAAGCCGATCTTCGCACGCCTCGATGATCCACATCGACCTCGCCGCCCCGATCGGCGCCGGCGCCGGCGTCAAGGGCGTGCAATTGCTGATCACCACGGGAGAGACGTTCTGATGGGTCGGTTCACGGGAAGTCGGATGCGCCTCGGCGTGGGGCTGGCGGCGTTCTACCTCGCCATCGGGGTCGCGCTCCGCAGTGTATTGCTCGTCAAGTTCGGAGGCGGACCGGTCGGGGTTCTCTCGGGGGCGACCCTGCTCGCCCTGGGCGCTCTCAACGACCTCCTGACGGTCGCCGTGGCGCTGTCGCCGGTCGGGCTCCTCCTCGCGTGGTGCCCGCCCGCGATGCTGCGCTCGGCCGTGGTCCGTGGCGCCCTCGCCGTCGGCCTCGGCGGCGCGATCACCTTCGGCGCCTTCACCGAGTATTTCTTCTTCGAGGAGTTCGACGCGCGCTTCAACCACATCGCGCTCGACTACCTGCTCCACCCGAAGGAAGTCTTCGTCAACATCTGGGACAGCTACAACGTCCCGGCCTTCGTGGCCTGGGCCGCGGCGGCGGGTTTGGTGCTCGGGTTGCTGGCGTGGCGCCGCCCCCGGCGCGGCGTCGAGCGACTCGGCCTCCGGCAGCGTCTGCTGGCGTCCGCGGCGGTGTTCGGCGGCGCCTTCGCGGCCGCGATGGCGCTGCGCGCGATCCCGGACGCTCCCACCACCAACCGGGTGAGGAACGAGATCGCGACGAACGGCCTCGAATCGCTCATCCACGCCTTCCGGTCCGCACGCCTTCCCTATGACGCCTATTACCGGACGCTCCCGGCGCGCGAGGCCCACGAGCGTGCCGCGAAGGTGCTCCGCCACCGTCCCCCGCAGCCCGACCCCGACGGCGGCTTCCGGATGGACGCCGCCGTCCCCGTCCGCGTCGTGCCGGATCATGCGTGGGACGTCGTCGTCATCCTCGAGGAGAGCCTGGGGAGCGAGTTCATCTCGGCGCTCGGGAGGCCGGGCCCGGAGTTGACGCCGGGCTTCGACCGCTGGTCACGCGAAGGCACGTTGCTGACGAACCTCGTGGCGACAGGGACGCGCACGGTGCGCGGGCTCGAGGGGACGCTGGCTTCTTTCGTGCCGCTTCCCGGCGACGCCATCCTCAAGCGGGACCTCGGGCACCCCGTGGCGACGCTCGGGGCCGTGATGCGTCACGCCGGGTACCGGACCGTCTTCTACTACGGCGGGTGGGGGGCGTTCGACTCGATGAAACCGTTCTTCCTGCACGACGGCTGGGAGGAGTTCGACGAGAGGGATTCGTTCCCCGGGGACGCCTTCTCCACGATCTGGGGCGTCGCCGACGAATACGTCTTCGACGCGCTGCTCGGCCGACAGCGGCGCGCGGCGCGGGAGGGCGAGCGCCTCTTCGCGACCGTGATGTCGACGAGCAACCACAAACCTTTCGACGTCCCCGACCGTCCGGCGGCGGTGCCGTCGAGACTGCGGAATCGCGAAGCCGCCGTCGCCTACTCCGACTGGGCGCTGGCGAACTACCTCGACCGGGCCGGGGCCGAGGGGCTGCTCGACCACACGCTCGTCCTCGTCGTCGGCGATCACGGGGCGCGTGTCTACGGGAGGGAGGAGATCCCCGCGGCGAGCTACCGCATTCCCGCGCTGTTCCTCGCCCCGGGCGATGCGTGGAAGGGGAGGCGCATCGATCGCCTGGCGTCGCAGATCGACCTCGCGCCGACCCTCCTGGGGATCCTCGGGCTCGATACCGACGCGCCTTTCTTCGGCGAGGACGTCGCGAGCCTTCCGGCGGACGGGGGGCGAGCCTTCCTTCACCACAACCTGGATTTCGGGATCCTCACCGACACCGCGCTCGTGACCCTGGGCCTTCGCCGCTCGGACGCCTGCTACGAGAGGAGCGGCCGGGCCAGCGACGTGTTCACGCGCGTGGAGGACTGCGACACACGGCCCGACCTCGTCGCGCTGCGCGACGACGCCGTCGCGGTCTACCAAACGGCCTCGGACCTCCTCGAGGAGGGAGACTACGACCTTCCCGAGGACGACCCGGCGATCACACCGCCGCGATCGCCCGTTTCAGCCGATCGGTGATCTCCGCCGCGATCGGCGCGAGGGGCCGGTCGGGGAACATCGTCGCCATCAGTTCGGGATTCATCGCCTCCACGACGACCTTTCCCGCCTGCTCGCGCACGACCACGTTGCACGGCATCAGGAGCCCGACCTGCGGCTCGGCCTCGAGCGCGCGGTGCGCGAACGGCGGGTTGCACGCCCCGAGGATCACCATCGGCTCGCGGTCGATGCCGAGTTTCTCCTTGAGCGTCGCCTTCACGTCGATCCGGGTCAACACGCCGAACCCCTCGGCTTTGAGGGCCTGCTCGGCGCGGGCGATCGCCTCGTCGAAGCCCCAGGCGACCTCCCTCCCGAACCCCACCTGCGGCCCCGCAGCGGCGCTCATCGGGGGCACACGTCCGGGACCCCGACCTTCCGGAGGATCGTCATCATCGGGCACCAGCCGGTGAAGGCGGATTGGAACAGGTTCACCCCCACGAAGGCGGTGAAGGCGAAGAACCACGGGTTGACGAAGTAGCCGAGCGCCGTGGAAGCCACGACGAACAGACCGGCGATCGCGCGAAGCCATGCGTTGACGTCCATTTTTCCCTCCACCCCGGGAGATGCGCCGGGGGCGGAAACCGTCACTCCCTGCGGGGGGCCCGCCCGAGACCCGCCTCAATCCGCGCGATTTCCTCTCGGACCGCCTCAGCGTCGTCGATCCTTCCCTCCCCGAGCGCGGCCCGCACGCGCACCAGGCGCGCCTCCAGGTTCGCCGGGTCCGACTCGAGCGCCCGGCCGGCGGCCTCGAGCGCGCCGGCCGTGTCCCCGGCGTCGAAACGCAGCAAGGCGAGGGTGGACCAGGCGGGGGCGTACCGCGGCGCCCGGAGCACCAGCGTCTCCGCCTCGCGGCGCGCCCAGGCCGCGTCCCCCGCCCACCAGACCGCGCGGACGCGCTGCTCGTGGATCCGGGCATCCGACGGGTCCCGGGCGATCGCCCGCGCGAACACCTCGGCGGCCGCCGCGGGCTCCCGCCGTTTCATCAGCAACCGCCCGAGCATCGCGAGGTTGCGCGCGTTGGGCTGGACCTCGACCGATCGCCGCGCCTCGGCAAGGGCCGCCGTCGAGTCCGCCGCCTCGTCGAGGAAGTACGACCGCATCGCCCGCGCATCCCCTTCGAGGGACGGCCAGCGCTGCGCAACCGAGCCGAAGAAGTCGGCGGCCGCCTCGGGACTGCGGCGCGCGAGCCACGCCTGCATGGCGGAGGGGAGGGCCTGGCGGCAGGCCGACTCCTCCTCGCAGGCCGCGCGCGCGGCCGCGATCGCCGGGTCGGGGCCGCCGCACCCCGCGAGCGCGGGAGCGAGGATCGCGATCGCCGCGACCGGTCCGAGTCGGGCGCGGAACGAAAGGACGATCCACAGGGCCGTCGCCAGCACGCAGCCCCACCCGAAGGCATCGCGGCTCCTGGCGTACAGCGTGGTGCGGCCGTCGGAGAGCGGAACGGGCGCCGTCAGCGAGCCGGCGACCGAGATCGTGCCGCCGCGTTTCCCGCGCAGGAGCGCGGTCAGCCGTCCCGCGGGATCGATGAACCCGGAGATCCCGGTGTTCCCGCAACGCACGTACGCGATGCGGTTCTCGATGGCGCGAAGCATCGAGATGCGCAGGAGCTGCTCCTGCACCACCCCGCCGACTTCCCCTTCGCTCGTGATGTTCACGAAGAAGCGCGCGCCAAGACGGCCGGCCTCGGCGGGGACCGGCGGATACGTGTTCTCGACGCAGATGAGCACGGCGAACGGGATCGTGTCCCCCCTCCACGGGATCCGGAGCAGGCTCATCCCCCGCCCCGGCGTTCCCGTGGCCAGGTAGCCCCAAGCCTTGCGGATCAATCCGCGGTGCGCGCGCTGCAACGGTGTGGAGATCGCGCCGAGGAGCCGGTCGAGCGGCACGTACTCCGACCACGGGTAGAGCACCTGCTTGTCGTATTGACCGCGCACGGTCCCGTCCGCGTCGAGCAGGATCGCGGCGTTGGTCGTGTCCCAGGGACGACCCTCGGGGACCCCGAGCGCCCCGAGGAGCAGCCACGCCCCCTTCCGTTCGAGGAGCCACTTCAGGTCCGGCAGGTACGCCCCGGGCCGGTCGAGGCGGTCGAGGATCGCGTTCTCCGGCCAGACGATCAGATCCGCGGAGCCCGGCGGGATCGCCCGCTCGGTCTGGATCGTCTGGGCGGCGTGCGTCCCGATGGGGTTGTTGAGGGTGTGGAGGATGTTCGGCTGGATCACGGCGAGACGGGGCCCGTCCTCGAAGGTCATGGAGCCGACGCGCACGAAGCCGTAACCGAACGCGACGGCGAACGCCGCGGCGAGCACCGCGCCGGAACGGATCCTCGGCCTCCAGTCCACGGGCGCGCCGTCGAGCCGCGCGTCCCTCACGGCGAACGCGAGATCGGCGATCCAGCCGTTCACCGCCGCGACGAGGAAGGTCAGCCCCCACACCCCGGTGACGTCGGCGATCTGCGCGAGCCCGGGGGTGCGGGCCTGCGAGTATCCCAGCGCGTAGAGGTCGAAGTGCGCGAGGCAGAAGCGGGCGCGCAGCACCTCGACGGCGGTCCACAACACGGGGACCACGATCACGAGCGGAATCCCGAGGCGCTTGACCCGTGCCAGCAGCGGCGTGAACGCCCAGGCGATCGGCGTGTAGAAGAGCGCCATCACCGGCGGGACGAACCACCCGTACTTCATGACCGACGTGTACTGGGTCATCCAGGCGACGAGGGTCGCGAGGACGTAGTAGACGTGCGAAGGGGTCTCGCCCCGCCGGTCGCCGTACAGGAGGATCCAGGGAACGAGCGCGAGGTAAGGAAGGAAGGCGAGCGTGGGGAACTGCGCGTACGCGCCGAACAGGGCCGCAGAGGCGAGGGCCACCGCGAGTCGGGCCGGCACGCGCTTCATGGTCGGTCGATCCGGTCAGGCCACGAAGGATGGCTCGCCCTGATCCGCGGGCTGGCGAGCCGACAGGCGGAGGATGTCGTCGAAGATCTGCTGCTGGAACGCGACCGAGGCGGCGCGGGGCGGCGGTCCCGCGACGGGGGATCCCGGAAAGACCCGCGGCTCCCCGTAGTGGATCGTGATCTTCGTGGGCCTCGGGAACCGCCGGGTGCGGGGAAGGCTCTCGAACGATCCGCGAATGCCGATCGGTACCACGGGGACACCGGTTCTCGCGGCGACACGGGAGAGGCCCGGGCGGAAGCGGTGCACCTTGCCGTCGTAGGAGATGCGCCCCTCCGGGAAGATCCCCACGATCTTCCCGCTCTCGAGGTGCCGGCACATCAGTTCGATCGTCCCCTGCGGATCCTCCGCCTGGACCGGCAGCACCCCCTGCGCGTCGAAGAACTTCTTCCAGAACCACGAGCGGTCGTACCACTGCCTCGTGGTCAGCCAGCTGATGTCGCGGCGGTTCACCATCGTCACGAGCCACGGGTCGAGAAAACACGAGTGATTGGCCGCGATGAGGACCGGCCCCGACTTCGGGAAGGCGTCGAACGCCTCCGCCGTCGACAGACGCCAATACGCTCCGAGGAGCGGCGCGGTGGTCGTGATCAGGCGATAGAGCCACATGACCGAAGGAATATACCGCCTAGTCGCGGGATCTGGCTCTTCGGACCCTGCGCCAGGACTCGACGACCGCTCGCCGCGCCTCCTCCGGCAGGACCCCGCCGGGGTCGCTTTGCACGAGGCGTACCGTCCGGCGCAACGACTCCAGAAAATCCCGGCAGGGCGGACAGTCGGCCAGGTGGTCGTCGACGTGCGCGCAATCCGCCGCGTCGATCTCCCCGTCGAGGTACTCGCTGAGTTTCGCGAACAGCGCCTTGCACTCGGGACCGCCGTGCACGTGCGGCGTCGTCACGACAGCGCCCCCGTCCCGCTGGACGCGAGCAGCCGCCGCAGGTGCAGGCGCGCACGGTGGAGGCGCATCTTCACGGCGGACTCCCCGATGCCCAGCGCCGCGCCGACCTCCTGCGTCGAGAGCCCTTCCATGTCTCGCATGACGAGAACGATGCGAAGCCCGGGCGGAAGGTCACCGATCGCGGCGCGAACGCGCGCGACGACCTCGGCCTGGGCGAGCTCCGAATCCGGAAGCATCGCGGGATCCGGGATCTCCGCGCGGGGTCCGTCCGGACCGGTCGGCATCAACTCCTCGAGGGACAACTCGCGCTCGGGCTCGTGTCTGCCCTTGCGGCGCATCATCAGGCAGGCGTTGGACGCGACCCGGTAGATCCACGAGCGCAGCGCCTCGGGATGCTCCACCGTCTTGAGCGCCCGGTACGCCGCGATCAGCGTGTCCTGCAGGACGTCCTGTGCGTCTTCGCGATCGCCGCACATCCTCCGCCCGAACCGGTAGACGCGGTCTCCGTACGCCTCGACGAAGGCCTCGAAGGCTCCGGGGGCGTCGGCGTGGATCGACTCCAGCAGCTCGGCGTCGGTCATCGGCGCCAAGCATATCCCGCGTGTGACCCGGCGCGCCCGCGACGCATCTCCGGGGGCATGAAGATCCCTGCGTGGTTCGTTCCGGCGCTCCTCGCGGCGACCGCCTCCGCCGCGGAACCGTTGACCCCCGAGAGCGCGGTCGCGCTCGCGCTCGAACATCACCCGTCCCTCCGGGCCGCGGCGGGGGAGGTCGACGCCGCCCGCGCCGACCTCTCCCTCGCCAGGACCGGCTGGATCCCGCGGATCGAGCTCCAGGAGGACCTCGCCCGCTCCACGAACCCGGTCTTCGTGTTCGCCGGAAAGCTCGGTCAGGAGAGCTTCGGTCCCGCCGACTTCGCGATCGAGTCGCTGAACCGCCCCGATCCGTTGACCAACGCCGCCACGCGCGTCGCCCTCCGCCAGAACCTCTTCGACGCGGACCGGAGCCGCCTCGGCAGGCACGCGGCGGATGCGGGGGTCGAAGCGGCGGAACGGATGCGCTCGCGTTCCGCCGACGCCGTCGCCTTCGAGGCGACGCGGGCGTTCTGGGACGCCGTCCTCGCCGGCCGTGCGCTCGCGGCCGCCGTCGAGGGGGAGAAGGCCGCGATCGAGAACGCGCGCCTCGCGACCGCGCGCGCCGAGGAGGGGTTGACCGTTCCCTCCGACCGCCTCCAGGCGGAAGTCCGCCTGGCGGAGGTCCGCGCGCTCAAGCTGCGGGCCGAAGGGGCGGTCGCCTCCGCCCGTGCCGCCCTCCGCTACGCGCTCGGGGTCGCCGAGGACCGCGACTTCGAGTTGATGCCTCCCCCGGTCGACCCCGACGACGCCCCGGCCCCGGCCGATCCGTCCCAACGCGCGGACCTGCTCGCGCTCGACGCCCGGCTGCGCCAGGCCGAGGCCGGAGAGACGATGGCGCGGCGCGGATGGTGGCCGGTGATCGGGCTCGGCGCTCAATACGAGTGGAACGCCGACACGCCGTTCGCGAGCGACGGATCGAACTGGACCGTCGCCCTTTCGGCGAGGCTCCCGATCTTCGACGGCCTCGAGACGCGCGCGCGCGCGGCGCGGGCCCGCGCCGACCGCGACCGGCTTCAGGCGATTCGCTCCCAGGCCGCCGAAGGCGCGCTCCTGGAGACCCGCGCCGCCGAAGCCGCCCGGAGCGCCGCGTCGGGCCGGCTGATCGCCGCGCGCGGCGCCGTCGGACTCGCGGAGGAGGCGTTGCGCATCGTGAAGGACCGTTACGCCGAAGGGCTCGCGGTCATGGTGGAGCTGCTCGGCGCGGAGGCCGCGCGCACCGCCTCCCTGGCGGAGCTCGCCTCGGCCGAACACGACCTCGCCCTGGCCCGCGCGGCCCACGATTTCGCCGCCGGGCGCCCGCTCGCCCCGGAGGAGGCACGATGACCCCGCCGATCCGAACGTTCCTGCTCGCGCTGGCGGCGTCCGCGCTGGCGTGTTCCCACGCCCCCGAACGCCCTGCCGTCGCCGAGGCGGACCCGCTCGCCGCCACGGTCGTGGCCGCCGCTCCCTCGGCGGTCGCCGGCTCGACGGGCGCCACGGGACTCGTCGAGCCCTGGCGGCGCGCGATGCCGTCGACCCTTCTGATGGGTCGGGTCGAGTCCATCCTCAAGCGCGAAGGCGATCGCGTTCGCCGCGGCGAGACTCTCGCGCGCATCGACGCGCGGGACGTCGACGCGCGGAAGGCGCAGGCCGACGCCGCGCTCTCGGCCGCGCGGGCCGCGGAAGCCAACGCCCGGGCGATGCGCGAGCGGATGGAGCGCCTGGAGGCCCGACAGGCCGCCTCCCGCAAGAACGTCGAGGACGCGGTCCTGGCCCACGAGGCGGCCCTCGCGCAGCGGCGCGCCGCCGAGCAGGCGGTCGCCGCGGCCTCGATCTACAGCGGCGATGCGAAGGTGCAGGCCCCGTTCGACGGCGTCGTGACCGCGCGTCACGTCGAGGCCGGCGACATGGCCGCCCCCGGCGCGTCGCTGTTCACCCTCGAGGACCTCTCCAAGGTGAAGGTCGAGGCGACCGTCGCGGAGTCGGCGGCGGCGGCGCTCGCCCCCGGAAACCCCGTCGAGGTCCGCTTCACCACGGGCATCGCACGGACGGCGACGATCACGGAGATTCTCCCCGCGACCGATCCGCGCTCGCGCACCGTCGTCGTCCGCGTCGTGCTCGACAACGTCGACGGCGCGCTGCGTTCGGGGAGTTTCGCCAGGCTGGCGCTCCCGGGCCCGGAAGGCGGGGCGGCCGGGGCGAGCGTCCCCGAGAGCGCGGTCGTACGCCGCGGGCCGCTCACGGGGCTTTTCGTCGCGGAGGCGGGGATCGCCCGGCTCCGGTGGGTCACCCTCGGCGCCGCGCGCGAGGGATCGGTCGAGGTCCTCACGGGGCTCGCCGCGGGAGAACGCGTCGTGGCCCCCGTCCCGCCTTCGCTCGAGGACGGCCGCCGCCTGACGGAGGCGGCCCGATGAAACCCGTCGGCGCCTCGGGCGCGATCGCCCGGGCGTTCCTCACGAGCAAGCTCACGCCGCTGCTCGTCCTCGCCTCGCTCGCGCTCGGCCTGATGGCCGTGGTCGCGACCCCGCGCGAGGAGGAGCCGCAGATCGTCGTGCCGATGATCGACGTGATGGCGGCGTGGCCCGGATCGTCCGCCGCGGACGTCGAGCGCCTGGTGGTCGCCCCCCTCGAGCGCGCGATCCGCGAGATCCCCGGGGTCGAATACGTCTACGCGACCGCGCAACCTTCGGGCGCGATGCTCGTCGTGCGGTTCTTCGTGAACTCCGACCCGGAGCGCGCGATCGTGAACGTGAGGGACAAGGTCGCGAACGCGAGCGCGCTGCTCCCCGCGGGGGCCCTGCCCCCCGCGGTGATCCCGCGCGCGATCGACGACGTCCCCATTCTCGCGCTGACGTTCGCGTCGGGCACCCAGGACCCGATGGCCCTGCGACGGATGGCCGCCGAGTTCGAGGAGGAGGCCCGCCGGCTCCCCGACGTCTCGGCGACGACCCTGATCGGCGGGCTCCGACGCGAGATCCGCGTCGAGCTCGACGCCGACGCCCTCGCCTCCCGCGGGCTTCCCCCCGTGGCCGTCGTCCGGGCGCTCGCCGCCTCCGGACTCGCGATGCCCTCGGGCTCCTTCGGCTCCCCCGCCGGGGAGATCCGGGTCGAGGCCGGGGAGTTCCTCCGCCACGCCGACGAGGTCCGCGACGTCGTGGTGGCCGCCCCCGGCGGGAAGGCCGTCCGTGTGGGCGACGTGGCGCGCGTGCTGGACGGACCGGAGGAGCCCCGCGCGTACGTGATGCACGCGGAGCGCGGCCGTCCCGCCGTGTCCGCGGTCACCCTCGCGATCGCCAAGACCCGCGGAAGCAATGCGACCGAGGTCTCGTCCCGGGTTCTCGACCGGCTCGAGGAGGTGCGCGGCCGCCTGCTCCCCGCGGGAGTCGCGGTCACCGTGACGCGCGACTACGGGGAGACGGCCGAGGAGAAGTCGAACGAGCTGATCTGGCACCTGCTCCTCGCGACGGTGTCGGTCGTCGCCCTGATCGCCGTCGCGCTGGGCTGGCGCGAGGCGATCGTCGTCGCCGTCGCGGTGCCCGTCACCCTCGCGCTGACGCTTCTCGTCTACTACCTGTTCGGGTACACGCTCAACCGCGTCACCCTGTTCGCGCTGATCTTCTCGATCGGGATCCTCGTCGACGACGCGATCGTGGTGGTCGAGAACATCCACCGGCACATCGCGCACTCCGGAGACGCCCCCGAGTTGTCCTCCGTGCTCGCCGTCGACGAGGTCGGGAATCCCACGATTCTCGCGACCTTCACGGTGATCGCCGCGATCCTGCCGATGGCCTTCGTGAGCGGTCTGATGGGGCCTTACATGCGCCCGATCCCGGTCGGCGCGTCGTTCGCCATGCTCCTGTCGCTGCTGGTGGCGTTCATCGTGTCGCCGTGGCTCGCGCTCAAGCTCCTTCGTACGCAGGCCGGGCGCGGGGGGCACGAAGCCCGCGAAGGGCGGATCATCCGCGCGTACCGTGCGACGATGGCCCCGCTCCTCGACCGGCCCGCGATCCGCTGGGGAGCGCTCGCCGGCGTCGGGGCGCTGCTGCTCGCGTCGATGGCGCTCGTCCCGTGGAAGTTCGTCAAGGTCAAGATGCTCCCGTTCGACAACAAGAGCGAGGTTCAGGTCGTCGTCGACGCCCCCGAGGGAATGCCGCTCGAGACCACGCTCGCCGCCGCCCGGGCGATGGCGGACCGGCTCACGCGAGAGCCCGAGGTCCGCGACGTGCAGGTTTACGCGGGGACCTCGGCGCCGTTCAACTTCAACGGCCTCGTGCGCCACTACTTCCTGCGGCGCGGCGCCAACGTCGCCGACCTGCAGGTCAACCTCCTGCCCAAGGAGGCGCGCGACGCCTCGAGCCACGCGATCGCGCTCCGGCTGCGGCCGATCGTGCGCGAGATCGCGCAGGCGCGGGGCGTTCGCGTGAAGGTCGCCGAGATCCCGCCGGGGCCCCCGGTGCTCTCCACGCTCGTGGCCGAGGTCTACGGCGAGGACCCCGCGGTGCGCCGCGAGATCGCCCGCCGCGTCCTCGAGGTGTTCGACGGGACCGACGGGGTCGTCGACACCGACTGGTACGTCGAGCAGGCCCAGCCCGAGGTGCGTTTCTCCCTCGATCGCGAGAAGGCGACGCTCGCCGGGGTGGCCCCGGAACAGACCGCCGCGACCCTGCGCCTCGCGGTCTCCGGCCTTTCCGCCGGGGTCCTGCACGGGCAACGCGACCGCGAGCCGGTCGACGTCCGGGTGACCCTCCCGCGCGTCGACCGGACCGACCTCGCGCGGCTGGCGGCGCTCCGGGTCGTGGGGACCGGCGGCGACGCGGTTCCGATCTCCGAGATCTCCCGCGTCGAGCGCGGCGAGACCGAGCCGTTCCTGTACCGCAAGAACGGCCGGCCGGTGACCTACGTGATCGGCGAGGTCGCGGGGGGCGAGGAGTCCCCCGTCTACGCCCTGCTCGCCATGAAGGAGAAGATCGCGACGATCCAGGCGCCTTCGGGGTACGCGATCGAGGAGCGTTTCGTCGACGACCCGGCGAAGCCGGGGGCCGAGCGGCTCGTCTGGGACGGGGAGTGGCGGATCACCTACGAGGTCTTCCGCGACCTCGGGATCGCCTTCGCCGCGGTCCTCGTGCTCATCTACGTCCTCGTCGTCGCCTGGTTCCGCTCGTTCACGGTGCCCCTCGTGATCATGGCGCCGATCCCGCTGACGCTCGTCGGCATCCTCCCCGGCCACGCGGTCGCGGGGATCTTCTTCACCGCGACCTCGATGATCGGGATGATCGCGCTGGCCGGGATCATCGTGCGCAACTCGATCCTGCTCGTGGACTTCATCGAGTTGTCCATGGAGAAGGGCGTGCCGCTTCGCGAGGCGGTGATCGAGGCGGGAGCCGTCCGGATGCGGCCGATCGTCCTCACCGCCGCCGCGGTGATCGTCGGCGGGATCGTGATGGTGCTCGACCCGATCTTCCAGGGCCTCGCCGTCGCGCTGATGACCGGCGTCTTCGCCTCGACGGTGCTGACCCTCGTCGTCATCCCGATGCTGTATTACGTCGTCGCGAAGCGGACGCGCTGACCCCATAATCCGCGCATGGAGCCGAAGGACATCGTTGCGTTCCCGAGCGGGGAGATCGGCGTCGCGTGGGCCGACGGCCACGAGTCGATCTGGACGGCCAAGGCGCTCCGCTGCCTTTGCCCCTGCGCGGAGTGCGTCAACGAGCACACCGGCGAGAAGATGTTGCGCGACGAGACGATTCCCGACTGGATCCGCCCCGTCGCGATCGAGCCGGTGGGGCGCTACGGGGTCACGATCCGGTGGTCGGACGGGCACGCGACCGGGATCTACGCCTTCGAGACGCTGCGCCTTCGGTGCCCGTGCGAGGGTTGCACGAAGCCGACCCCTTAGCGCCAGGGCGGGGGCTTGACGGGGTTCACCTGGTGCTCCGCCAGCCACGCGTCGATCGCCTGGTGGAGGCAATCCGACCGGTAGCGGAACCAGGACTCGCGGGTCTCGTCCTCCGAGCGCAGGGCGTCCCGGAACGCCACCGCCGACTCCCCGTCGAGGACCGCGGACAGCTTCTCGCGAACGTCCGCGGCGAGGTCGGGAAGCTCGACGAACGCCTCCGCCCACCCGAGCTCGTCGTCGTCGGAGAAGGGAACCACGTACAGGCGCGTGTTGTCCGGGCGCATCACCGCCGGACGCATCGCCGCCTCGTCTTCGCGGGCGTCGTCGTCGTCCGCAGGGGCTTCCTCGCCCTGCCCCTCGAGCACGACCTCCCCGGTCACGAGATCGAGGTAATGCACGAGATCCTCGGAACGGTTCTCGAATGCGGCTTCGAGCTCGTCCCAGTCGATGTGGAGTGGTTTGCGCTTCATGGGGCGGGTTTTCCGGTGCGTCTCCTCGAGCCGGACGGAATCTAAACCCCGGATGGGCTCCGAATCAAGCCCTCGATCGGTGCATTTTCGTTCAAACGACGACCCGGGCGAGGCCGGGGTGGATTCGCGTCACGACCTCGTAGGCGATCGTGCCGCACCACGACGCCAGTTGCTCGGCCCCGACGACCTCGTCCCCCTGGGCCCCGAGCAGCACCACCTCGTCCTCCGGACCGACCCCGGGGATGTCCGTGACGTCGACCATGCACATGTTCATGCATACGCGCCCGCGCACCGGGGCGCGCTTGCCTTTGAGGAGCACGTGCGCCACACCCGAG
The DNA here is from genome assembly GCA_036376135.1 of Candidatus Polarisedimenticolaceae bacterium. Classification (NCBI taxonomy): domain Bacteria; kingdom Pseudomonadati; phylum Acidobacteriota; class Candidatus Polarisedimenticolia; order Candidatus Polarisedimenticolales; family Candidatus Polarisedimenticolaceae; species Candidatus Polarisedimenticolaceae bacterium. The sequence continues at coordinate 18,823 of DASVAW010000101.1, forward strand.
AGGCCCCGGTCGTATCCCTCGTAGTACCCGACCGGAAGGACGGCCACGGTCAGGTCCCGGGTGGCGCGGTAGGTGCAACCGTACCCGACGTAGCCCCCCTCCGGGACGAGCTTGACCTGGGCGACCCGGGTCTTCCACGACAGGACCGGGCGCAACGCGAGCGACGGTTTCCCGCGCTCGAGGCACGAGACGTACGTCTCGCGCGACGACCACAACCCGTACAGCGAGATCCCCACGCGCACGAGATCGAGGTGGGTCCGATTGAAGAGCACCGTCGCCGCGGAGCAGGCGGCGTGGCGGAGAAACCCCCGAGCTCCCGAGGCGCGGGCCGTGGCGACGATGCGGTCGAACGCGGCGATCTGCGACTCGGCGAAGGTGTGGTCGGTGGTGTCCTCGATGTTGGCGAAGTGGGTGGAGACGCCGGCGAGGGAGAGCCCGTCGTTCGCGAGGATCCGCCGGACGAACGCCGGGACCCGCGACTCCTCCACCCCCTGCCGGTGCGTCCCGGTCTCCACCTTGAGGTGCACGCGCACGGGACGCCCCGCCCTTCGCCCGGCCTCGCCGAACGCGTCGGCGGAGCGGTCGTTGTAGAGCACCGGCTCGAGTCCGAGCGCCGCGACCTCCCCCGCGCCGTCCAGCGGCACGTACCCCAGGACGAGGATCCTCGCGTCGTGCCCCGCGCGGCGCAGCGCGATCCCCTCGTCGAGGTTGTTCACGCACAGGCCGTCGGCGCCCGCCTCGCGCACGATCGCCGCGCACTCGAGCATCCCGTGCCCGTAGGCGTTCGATTTCACGACCGGGAAGAACGCCGGCCCCGCGCCCAGGCGCCGGCGGAACTGGCCGACGTTGTCGCGCAGCGCCTGCGCGTCGATCTCGACCCAGTTGAGCGGCACGCGGCTTCCTACCACAACACGTACGCCGCGTCGCGGATCACCGCGATCCGCGCGCCTTCGGGGGTCACGAGATCGGCGGAGGCGACCGAGATCGGACTTCCCTTCGCGTAGACGATGTCCTGGTGGACGACGTTTTCCGGGCGGCGGAAGTCCCCGGGGCCGGTCACGCCGCCGAGATGTTCGCTCCGCCCGAACGCCCAGTGGAAGCCGGCCTTCTCGTCCTCGAGCACGTTGCCGGTGACGACGGCCCTGTCGTTGCAGCCGAAGGCGACCTCCGCGACGTTGGCGCGCGCGAGGTCGACGTCGAAATAGGACTGCCACTGGCGCGCCGCCTCGGCGGCCCCCCCGCCGTCCTCGACCGACGTGATGCGGTTCTGCGCCACGCGGAAGACCACCGTCCCACCGGGCGCCGCGACGGGGAGCTCCCCCTCGGTGCGGGAGGGATCCCCCGGCTTCTCCCCTTCGTAGGGAACGCAGAAGGTCTCCCCCGACGGAAGGTTGATCACCGGAATGTCGTCGGCCTTGTCGCGATGGAGGTAACCGTCGTCGGTCTCGCAGGTGCGATGGCGCAGGTCGAAGAAGCAGCGGTGCCCGGTCGAGAAGACGACCTCGACCCCCGTCGCGCGCCGGAAGGCGTCCCGCAGGAGCCGGCAGCGCCGGGCCACCTCCGCGTAGTCCGCCGCGAGCGAGCTTTCCTCCATCCGGCGCTCGACCCCGGGCATGCTCGCCGCGCGGAAGACGTGGGCACCGGGCCGTCGCTTGCAGACGTCCACGAGCGCGGCGGTCGGCGAGTACTCGGTGAGGGCGATCGCGAGGCTGACCCGGTCGAGGATCTCGGCGAGCTTCGCGTCGCGATCGCCGACGCGGCACCGTTCGGGGAAGTCGGCCCCGTTCGCCATCGTCGCCCGGTAGGCCACGAGGGGCAGGGTCTCGAAGCCGATGCGGCGGCCGAGTGCCTCCGCGCCGTCGCGCCACTCCGCGGCCATCCCGCGGCGCTCGGCCCAGGACGGGGTCTCGTCCTCCGGGGCGCGCGGCTCGTCGACGAGGACGGCGACGACCTCCCCCGGCTGCGGATCGAAGACGTCGACGAGGAACCTCTGCAGGTCGAAGTTGCCCATGGCCGGCATTCTAGAATGCCGCCTCATGAAGCGGCCCCCCCGCCCGTGGCTGCTCGCGGCGGTGTTCGCCCTGTTGTGCCTGATCTGGGGCACGACGTGGGCCGCGATTCGCGTCGGCCTGGAGGGGATTCCGCCGTTCACCGGCGTTGCGGCGCGATTCGCCATCGCGAGCGCGATTCTGGTCGCCCTCGCCCCCGTCTTGGGTGCCAGGCTCGGCTCCCGCGGCCCGCTCGAGCGCCGGCTCTGGGTCGCGAACGGGTTCCTGTCGTTCTTCGCCTCCTACGGGATCGTCTACTGGAGCGAGCAGTTCGTCCCGTCGGGCCTCGCCGCGGTGCTCTTCGCCACCTTCCCGCTCTTCGTCGCGCTCCTCGCGCACGCGGCGCTTCCCGGCGAGCGGCTGACCTTCGCCGGAGCGTCCGGCGTCGCGCTGGGGTTCGGCGGGGTCGCCGTGATCTTCTCGGAGGACTTCACGCGCCTGGGGGGCCCCGGCGTCGCGCTCGCCGCCGTCGTGATGCTCGGGTCGCCGATCGTCTCCGCCGTCTCGAACGTGGCGATCAAGCGTTGGGGAGCGGGCATCCACCCGGTCTCCCTCGCGGCGGTTCCCATGGGGATCGCCGCCGCAGCGATGACCCCCGTGGCGTTGATCGTCGAACGCGACCGCCCGGTCGTCCTCGACGCGGCCTCGGTCGGCGCGCTGCTCTACCTCGCGATCGCGGGCTCCGCGGTCACCTTCACCCTTTACTACTGGCTCATGTCCCACCTTCCCGCCACACGCGTCTCGCTGATCGCCTACGTCATCCCGCTGGTGGCGGTGGCGGTCGGAGCCTGGCTCGGCGAGCCGGTGACCTTCAAGACGCTCGCGGGGACCGGGCTCGTGGTGTCGGGGGTCGCGCTCGCGGCCGTGTCGAAAAAGAGCCCGGCCCCGGCGGATGCCGGGGCCGGGAGGACCGGAAAGGAGGCCGGAGGAGAGGCCTAGTGCAAACCGTCCGGCCCGGGAACGAGGAACCGGTCGTGTTCCCCGGGCACAAGGCGGGTGGAGGAGGCGGGCTTCTTGGCGGAGCGGAGGTGGTCCCGCAGGCGGTTGAGCTCGGTGGCGTGGCGCCGCAGCCCCGATTCGAGCTCGCCCATGCGCTCCCGCAGGGTCCCGAGCTGGCGTCGCGCGAGCTCGAGGTTGTCGTGCACCGCCGCCTGGCGGGCGAACGCGTCGCCGAGCGCAATCTCGAACGGCGCCGCGTCGGCCTCCAGCGAGATCCCTTTCTCGACGAACATCGCCCGGACCCGATCGACGAACGCGGCGGGGGCGCCGGTCGCGGCCGCCATCGCCTCGATCGATTCCGCCAGCGTGCGCTTCCCGCTCATGCGCTTCATGTACGGCGGCCGGTGGCGGGCGCAACGTCGAATCCCGTCAGCCTTGCGACGCACGAGCACGCCCGTCCAGAATGCCTTCAAATCATGAAGCGTGTCCCCGAGATCCGCGTGCGCGCGGCGAACGCCGCGCCGGCGCGACCCGATCGCGCGTTCGTCCTCTATTGGATGATCGCCGCACGGCGGTCGCGACGGAACTTCGCCCTGCAGCGCGCGGTCGAACATGCCGTGACCCTGGGTCGGCCGATCGTGGTGCTCGAAGCGCTGCGCACCGGATACCGCTGGGCGAGCGAGCGGCTTCATCGATTCGTCCTGGACGGAATGGCCGACAATGCCGACGCCTTCGCGCGGCGCCCGGTCCTCTACCACCCCTTCGTCGAGCGGACCGAAGGGTCCGGGTCGGGTCTGGTCGAGACGCTCGCGCGCGACGCCGCGGTGGTGGTGACCGACGAGTTTCCGTGTTTCTTCCTGCCGCGGATGGTCGAGAGGACCGCCGCGCGACTCGACGTGCTCCTGGAGACCGTCGATTCGAACGGCCTGCTGCCGCTGCGCGCGGCGTCCCAGGTCTACCCCACCGCGTACGCCTTCCGCCGCTTCCTCCAGAAAACGCTCCCCGACCATCTCGACGCATTTCCCGACGAGGATCCGCTCGAGGGAATCGATCTTCCGCGCCTCGCGCGGCTCCCGGAGGCGGTCGTCCGGCGCTGGCCCGAAGGCGCAACCGCCGACGCGGCCTCCCTTCCGGAGGAGGCCCACGTTCCCCCCGCGCCGTTCCGGGGCGGCGCGCGCGCGGGAGCGGCGGCGCTTCAGGCGTTCCTGGACCTCCGGCTCCCCCGCTACGTCGAGGCGCGCAACCGCCCCGAAGAGGAGGTGACGAGCGGGTTGTCTCCCTACCTCCACTTCGGACACGTCTCGATCCACGACGTCTTCACGCGCCTGGCCTCCCGCGAGGCGTGGTTCCCCGGGCGTCTCTCCAAGGTCGCGAAAGGGGAACGCGCGGGCTGGTGGGGGATGGGGCCGGAGGCCGAGTCGTTCCTCGACGAGGCGATCACCTGGCGCGAGGTCGGGTACAACTTCGCCCACCTGCGCCCGAGCGACCACGACCGTTTCGAATCGCTGCCGGAGTGGGCGAAGCGCTCGTTGCTCGCGCACGCCGGCGACGCGCGCGAGCCGCTCTACCGGCTCGACCGTTTCGAGAGCGCCGCGACCCACGATCCGTTGTGGAACGCCGCGCAGACGCAGCTCGTCCGCGAGGGGCGGATGCACAACTACCTGCGGATGTTGTGGGGGAAGAAGATCCTCCAGTGGGCGGAGAGCCCGCAGCAGGCCGCCGAGATCCTCGTCCACCTCAACAACAAGTACGCGCTGGACGGGCGCAACCCGAACTCCTACTCCGGGATCTTCTGGGTGCTCGGCCGCTACGACCGGCCCTGGGGACCCGAGCGCCCGGTCTTCGGGACCGTCCGCTACATGAGCAGCGAGAACACCGCGCGGAAGGTCCCGGTGAAGGCGTACCTGAAGCGCTACGTCCCCGCGGAGCCGCGGGGATTGTTTTCGTGAGCCTCTTCGCCCGCGAACTGGCCTTGCGCCAGCCCCGGGGGACGAGGCGACGGCGCTGGCTTTTCGTCCCCTACGACCAGCTCACCGACGCGATCGGGCCGCTGTCGCGCGAGCACCCGGCGGAGCTGGGAATCGTCCTCGTCGAGAGCCCGTGGAAGGCCTCGCTCCGGCCGTACCACCGCCAGAAACTCGCGCTCGTCCTCGCGAACCTCAGGCACTTCGCCCTCGAGCAGGCCGCGAAGGGAATCGCGGTACGCCACGTCGTCGCCCGCGGACCGTACCGCGAGGCACTGGCGCCGCTCGTCGCGGAGCTCGGGCCGCTGCGGACGATGCGTCCCGCGGAGCGCGAGCTGCGGGAGGACCTGGCGCCGCTCGTCGCATCGGGGGCCATCGTCGAGCTCCCTCACGAAGGCTGGATCACGACGACCGCCCAGTTCGAGGCCTCGCAACCGGGCCCGCCCTGGCGGATGGACGCCTTCTACCGGTACGTGCGCCGCGAGACGGGCCTGCTGATGCGGGACGGGAAGCCCCTCGGCGGGAAGTTCTCCCACGACGCCGCCAATCGCCGGCCCTGGAACGGCGTTCCGACCGCCGCGCAGCCGCCGCGATTCGAGTCGGACCCGATCAAGGACGAGGCCGTCGAGCTCGTGCGCACGCGTTTCGCCTCGCACCCCGGCGAGCTCGACGCGGGGGCGCTCCCCGCCACCCTCGCGGAGGCCGAAGCGACGTGGATGTGGGCCCGTCACGCGTGCCTGCCGCTTTTCGGTCCCTACGAGGATGCGATGAGCGTCCGGTCGACGACCCTGTTCCACACGCGGATCGCGCCGCTGCTGCATCTCCACCGCCTGCTGCCGCGCCGGGTCGTCGACGACGCCGCGTCGCTCGCCGTGCCGGTCGCCGGCGTCGAGGGGTTCGTGCGGCAGGTGCTCGGGTGGAGGGAGTTCGTCCGGCACGTCCACGAGGCGACCGACGGCTTCCGCGTCGGCGCCGTGCGCGAGGGCGGGCCGCTCCCCCCGGCGTACTGGGGAACGCCGTCGGGCCTCGCCTGCCTCGACACCGTGGTCGCCGACGTCTGGCGCGAGGGCTACTCGCACCACATCACGCGCCTGATGGTGCTCGCGAACGTCGCGACGCTCCTGGACGTGTCGCCGCGCGAGCTCACCGACTGGTTCTGGGTCGCCTACACCGACGCCTACGACTGGGTGGTGGAGCCGAACGTGCTCGGAATGGGGACCTTCGCCGCCGGCGCGCTGATGACGACCAAACCCTACGTCTCCGGGGCCGCCTACCTCGCGAGGATGAGCGACTACTGCCGCCACTGCGCGTTCGACCCGGGGTCCACCTGCCCGATCACGCCCCTGTACTGGGCGTGGCTCGAGCGCCACCGCGTCCGCCTCGAGGGAAACCCGCGCATGACCCTCCCGCTCGCCGCCTCCGCGAAACGCGGCCCCGAACGCGCCCGCGAGGATGCCGCCACCTTCGAGCGCGTCCGCGGGACGCTCGCGCGGGGGGAACCGCTCCGGCCCGGATGCTAGGCTTGCCGTCATGAAGAAGTTCCTGCTCGTCCTCGTGTTGCTCGCGGGCCTCGTCGCCGCCGCGCTCGGCGCCTTCCGCGCCGGTCCGGCCCCCGAGATCCGGATCGAATCGGCGGCCAAGGCGATCGGCCGCAAGGCCGCCGTGACCGTGATGGCCTCGGAGCCGTCGCGCGGCCTCAGCGCCTTGAAGGTCGAGCTCGTTCAGGGGGACAAGGTCTTCCCGCTCGCCGAGAAGTCGTACGTCGCGCGCCCGTCCTGGGCGTTCTGGGGACCCAAGACCGACGCCGAGTCGCTGACGCTGGAGATCGGCAAGGACGCCGTCAAGGACCTCCGGCAAGGGGAGGCGATCGTGCGCGCGACCGCCACGCGCGCGTCCGCGTGGCTGCGCTCCCCGGACCCCGTCGTCGTCGAGACGAAGCTCCCCGTCCGGCTGACGCCGCCGACGCTGGGCGTCGTGTCGAGCTTCCACTACGTGAACCAGGGCGGGTGCGAGGCGGTCGTTTATCGCGTGGGCGAGAGCGCGGTGCGGGACGGCGTGCGCGCCGGACGCTGGTTCTTTCGCGGCTGGCCGCTCCCGGGCGGCGGACCGCAGGACCGTTTCGCCCTGTTCGCCGTGCCGTACGACCTCGACGACGTCTCGGGCGTGAAGGTCGTCGCCGAGGACGACGCGGGGAACGAGGCGAGCGTCGGGTTCATCGACGAGTTCTTCCCGAAGCCGCTGCGGCGCGACACGATCCGGCTGAACGACGCGTTCATGCAGAAGGTGGTCGCGGAGATCCTGCCGTCCACCCCCGAGCTCCAGGACAAGGGCGACCTGCTCGAGAACTACCTCCAGATCAACCGGGACCTGCGGAAGGCCAACCGGGCGCTCCAGGCCGAGCTCGCCGCCGCGTCGAAGCCGACGTTCCTGTGGCGCGAGCCGTTCCTCCCCATGCGCAACACGGCGATCATGGCGAGCTTCGCGGACCGGCGGACCTACGACTACAACGGCAAGGGGGTGGACACGCAGGACCACCTGGGTCTCGACATGGCCTCCACGCGCGCCGACGCGGTGCCCTCCGCCAACGACGGCGTCGTCGTCCTCGCGCGGTATTTCGGCATCTACGGGAACGCCGTCGTCGTCGACCACGGCTACGGCCTGCAGAGTCTCTACGGCCACCTCTCGTCGATCGAGGTGAAGGAGGGGCAGACGGTCCGGCGCGGCGACTCGGTGGGGCGCTCCGGCGCGACCGGACTCGCCGGCGGCGACCACCTGCACTTCGAGATCGCGCTGCAGGGCCTGGCGGTGAGCCCCATCGAATGGTGGGACACGAAGTGGCTCACCGACCGCCTGAAACGCAAGCTCGGTCCTGCGCTTCCCTACGGGGGCTAGCGCCGGAGGGCCTCGACGACCGCCTGCGCCGCGCGACGACCGGACTCCATCGCCCCCTGGATCGAGGCGGTGTCGCGGTGGTCGCCGCAGACGAACAACCCGTCCTCCAGGCGCACCGGCCGGCGCGCGACGACGAGGGCCGGCGGGCGTTGCGCGGGGAGCGCGTGGGTGATGCGGTAGACCCGCAGCCGCCGCCACTTCGCGACGTCGTTCCCGAACCAGTCCGTCGCCTGCGCCGCCATCGCGGAGGTCAGCGCGGCGTCGTCGAGACCGGGGTCGCCCACGGCGACCGCGGCGATGAGGTGCGCCCCCGCCGGGGCGTAACCGGGCGCGACGTTGCTGACGACCGCCAGATTCGTGATCGGCCCGCGGTTGTCGCCGTCGAGCACGATCTCCCTCCCCTCGAAGGGGGCCCGCTCGGCGGCGAAGTAGACGCAGGTCTGGGCGCACGACTCCGGGGCGGGTGTTCGACCGGTGAGGCGCGCGGCGGCGGGCCCCTCCACCGCCACCACGACGGCGGCGGCCTCGAGCGCCTCCCCCGATTCGAGCACGACGCGACCCGGCCCCGCCTCGCGGACGGGGGTCCCGAATCGGATCGTCCCCGCGGGCAGCTTCCCGGCGAGCTGATCGGGAATCGCCGCCATCCCCGTCGCAGGGAGCGCGTTGTCCCCTTCGGACAACATCCGGAAGACGAACTCGAACATGCGGCTGGAGGTCTGGAGCTCCTTTTCGAGGAAGATCCCTCCCAGGAACGGACGGAAGAACCTCTCGATCATCGCGTCCGAGAATCCGTGGCCTCGGAGCGCGTCGAGGGTCGTCGTCTCCGGACGCGCGAAGAGGTCGTCGAGGGCGCCCTCGCGCGCCCGCTGGCGCACGCGCAGGATCGCGAGCTTGTCGCCGAGGGTCCCGATCGGGGAGAACGCCCCCGCCACGGCGTCCAGCGGCGCCCGCGTCGGATCGGCGACGCGGTAGAAGCTCCCGTCGAATCGCACGCGTGCGCCGGGGTAGAAGGGCTTGAGGTCGAGCGCCGCGTAATCGAGCATCCGCCTGCACTCGGGGTAGGCGGTGAGGAGGATCTGGAACCCGCGATCGAGGAGGAAGCCGTCGAGCCGGTCCGTGCGCACGCGACCGCCGACCGCGTCGGACGCCTCGAGCAGGCGCGTCTCCACCCCTTCGCCGACGAGCTCCCGCGCGCAACAGAGTCCGGCAAGGCCGGCGCCGACGATCAAGACGTCCGATCGAGCGCTCACGATCCCTCCCCGGGGCGGGGAGGATTCTAGCGTCCGCCGGCGGTCCCGGAGCGACGTATCGCGGCGTCGCGGAGCAGGCGGTCGACCAGCGGCAGGTAGAAGCGCCAGTAGAAGGCGTGCTCCGAAGGAGCGACCTTCAGCCCCTCGATCCAGCGGCGCACGGTGAGGTAGCCCGCGAAGGGCACCTCGGCGGTCTCGAGCGGGTTGTCCGCGAAGTCGCCGGCGAAGTAGAACGCCCGGCCCCCACCCGCGTAGCGCTTCACCGTGACCGCGGGGAACGTCTCCGGAAGGCCGCGCGCCGTCAGGCGCGCGCGCCCCGCCTCGGTCGGCTGCCAGGTGAAGGTGGCAAGCACCTCGGCGTCCCCCGCGTTCTCGACGACGTCGAACCAGTACGGGTACAGGATCCCGTCCGCCGCCCTCTCGAGGGTCGTGTCGGAGGAGGCCGCTCGATCCAGCCGGAGCCCGCGCGCGGCCACCTCGGGCCCGACGCGCAGGACCTCGACGTGCGCGTCCTCGTAGCAGAGGACGTAGCCGGGACCGGTGAACGTCCAGGGGCGCTTCCACTCGCGCTCGTAGTTGCGCCGCATCCACTGCGGCACCTCGTCGGTCGAATCGAGGTCGGTGAAGAAGCGGCCGATCCAGCGGGTCCAGTAGACCCCCATCGTGCGCTGGAGCGTCTCGCGGGGCGCGTCCTCCGTGGGGCTCCCGAGACTGTTGAACTCGCTCACGAGCAGCCCGCCGCGCCGCACGTACTCCTCGGCGGCGCGCGCCTCGACCAGCCCGAGCCCCCCGTACACCTTCGGGCTGCGCTCGAGGGCGGCGAGCATCTTCTCCCCGCTCTTCAGGTCGTCCCGGTACACGCCGTAGGTATCGGCGATGTAGAGGAGATCCGCCCGCTCGAGGTCCGCAGCGGCCAGATCACGGGTGCGCTCGGGGGGGTCTCCCGGCGTCTCGGGCGGGTACGCGCCGAGGTAGTCCTTCTCCCAGTCGTAGGGCGCCCCCGCGGCCGTCACCACGCCGAGCGCGCGCATCGCCCAGAACAACGAGCGATGCTCGAGCCAGAGCCGGAACGGAACCGTCTTGTCGAGGACGACCACGTTCAGCTCGGTCCGGTCGCGAACGTGGTAGAGCCCGCGCGGGACGAGGACCAGCGCCGCGAGGAGCAGCACCGGCCATGTCCAGCGCAGCGTGCCCTTCATCCCCGACCCAGGGCCGGCTCCCGGACGAGGGCCGCCACGCGGTCGAGCGCCGCATCGAGCGCGGCGCGGTCGGGCTCGACGAGGGTCACGTGGCCGAGCTTCCGCCCCGGGCGGGCGCTCTTCCCGTAGAGATGGACGTGCGCTCCGCTCACCCCGAGCAGCGCCTCCACCGGCGGCACCTCGCCGACGAGATTCACCATCGCCGAGACCCCCTGCGGCGCGGTCGAGCCGAGCGGCCATCCGAGGATCGCGCGAAGGTGGTTTTCGAACTGGCTGGTCGCGGCCCCCTCGATCGTCCAGTGCCCGGAGTTGTGGACGCGCGGTGCCATCTCGTTGGCGAGCAGGCGGCCTTCGTGCTGGAAGAACTCGATGGCGAGAACGCCCACGTAGCCGAGCGCGTCGAGGACGCGCCGCGCCTTCTGCTCCGCGCGGTGCTGCATCGCGTCGAAGACCCCGTTCGCCGGCGCGACGCTCAGGCGCAGGATCCCCTCGCGGTGCCGGTTCTCGACGAGGGGCCAGAACGCCGTGGCGCCGTCGCGGCCGCGGACGGCGAGCACGGACAACTCGCGCTCGAACGGCACGAACCCCTCGAGGATCGCCGGCGTCCCCGATGCCGCGGCGAGCGCCGTTTCCGCCTCGGCGGGGGTCCGCACGACCCACTGCCCCTTCCCGTCGTACCCCTCGCGCCGCGTCTTGAGGATCGCCGGGAGGCCGACCTCCGCGAGCGCGACGTCGAGCTCCTCGCGCGATCCCACGGGAGCGAACGGAGCGGTGGGGATCCCGAGCGAGCGGAAGAGCGTCTTCTCCGCGAGACGGTCCTGCGCCGTCTCGAGCGCCGGGGCGGGCGGGAAGACCGGAATCCGCTCCGCGATCCGCCGCACGGCGGCGACCGGGACGTTCTCGAACTCGTAGGTCGCGATCGACGTCGACGAGGCGAGCCGGTCGAGGGCGTCGGGGTCGTCGAACCTCGCCGCGAGGGACTCGGCGAGCTGCGCCGCGGGGGCCTCGACCGACGGATCGAGCAGGAGGAACTCGAGCCCCAGCGGATACCCCGCCAGGGCCAGCATCCTTCCGAGCTGACCCCCTCCGAGGACGCCGATGCGCGTCATGGACGCTTGGCCGGAGCCGGTGCGCGGGGGTCGGGATCGGCCAGCACCCGCGCGGTCTGTTCGGAGCGGAACTTCCGGAGCGCCTCGCGATACTCCGGGTGCCGCGCACCGACGATCGAGGCGGCGAGCAGCGCCGCGTTCATCGCGCCGGCCCGACCGATCGCCAGCGTCCCCACCGGAACGCCTCCGGGCATCTGGACGATCGACAGCAGCGAGTCGAGCCCCTTGAGCGCCTTCGACTCGACGGGGACGCCGAGCACCGGCAGGATCGTCTTCGACGAGACCATGCCGGGGAGGTGCGCGGCGCCTCCGGCGCCCGCCACGATCACCTCGATTCCCCGCGACTCCGCCGTCGACGCGTAGTCGAAGAGGAGATCGGGGGTGCGGTGCGCGGAGACGACGCGGACCTCGTGCGGAACGCCGAGCGCGTCCAGCGTCTCCGCGGCCGCGGACATCGTCTCCCAGTCCGACCGGGAGCCCATGAGGATGCCGACGAGGGGGTTCATGCCCGGCGGATTGTAACGCCTCGCTTCACTCCCGCGCCCCGGGAAGCTCCAGCAGCGTCCCCCCGAACGCCCTCGCCGCCTCCTCGACCACCTCCCGCTCCCGCCCCTGGTATCGGGGCGAGACGTGGAACGGGGCGAGTCGCCGGACTCCCGCCGCCCGCGCGATCTCCCCCGCCTGGCGGGCGGACAGATGGCCGCGGCGGGCCGCCTCGGCGACGTCCTCGTGAAGGAACGGGGTCTCGCAGACCATCAGGTCGGCGTCGCGGGCCAGGGCGACGATCCGCTCGACGTTCTCCGGCGTGAACGCGGCGTCGGTGACGTACGCGATCTTCTGACCGGGGCCCCGGCGGAGCAGGCGCCCCTCGAGCTCCGCGAGCGGGAGGACGCGGGCCCCGCCGTCGGCCGCGGCCGCCTCGACGGGCGTCGCCCCCGGCTCGCGACGGCGCGCCAGGTCCTTGAGGGTCGCAAGCCACGGCCCCGGTGCGAGGCCGAGCCGATCGAGGGCGTCCTTGTCCACGCCGAGGTGCTCGACCTCGCGAAGGGCGGCCGCGAGGACCGGGATGCCGTGGTCGAGCACCGCGACCTCGATCGTGAACAGCCGCTCCGCGTGAACCGTCCCGGAGAACGGCGCCTCCCCGGCCGGCTCCGCGAGCATCCTCCCCGCACCGCGGTGGATCGTGTCGCGCACGACGGCGCCGTCGACCTCCCGGACGCGGAGCCGAACGGGGTAGCCCTCGACGAGATTCCACGCGTATCCCGCGATGCGCGAGGCGACGTGGCCGCCGAACCCCGCCGGTCCGACGAGGACGATCTCCCGCTCGCGTCGCAGGGCCAGGCGCAAGAGCCGGTCGAACCCGCAGAAGTGGTCCATGTGGGCGTGCGTGACCACCGCGAAGTCGACGCGGGCGAGCTTGCGCGGAGCGAGCGCGTGGAGATCGCCGAGATCGAACAGCACCGCACGCCCCTCGTCGAGCAGGTCCACCCACAAGGCGGGATCGCCGTCGAGACCGTTGACGAGCGTCGGGAGGAACAGCGTCCTCACGCGAGCGCCGCGCGGACCTTCTCGACGAGCTCGGCGGGAAGGAACGGCTTCGTGAGGATGCCCCGCAGGCCGAGACTCTCGAACCGCGCGGCCGCCTCGCCCTCGGAGTACCCGGTCATGAGGACCGCGCGCACCTCCCCCCCCGCGGCCCGGATCGCGGCCAGCGCCTCGTCCCCGTGCATCCGCGGCATCGTCATGTCGGTCAGGACGAGGCCGATGTCGTCGCGGCGGTCGAAGTAGAGGGCGACCGCCTCGGTGCCGTCGGACGCCTCGAGGACGCGGAAGCCCTCGCCTTCGAGGGCCGCACGGGCGAGCTCGCGGATCGCCGGCTCGTCGTCGACGACGAGGATCGCGGCGTCGGGCCGCGCTCGGCGCGGGGCGCTCGCGGGAGCCACGGCGACGTCGGGGGTCGACGGGAGCTCCACGCGGAACGTCGTCCCGCGGCCCGGCGTCGAGTCCACGCCCACCGAGCCGCCGTGCGCGCGCACGATGCCGTGGACGGCGGCGAGCCCGAGCCCCCGCCCCGTGAACTTCGTGGTGAAGAACGGATCGAAGACCCGCGCGAGCGTCTCGGCGTCGATCCCGCTCCCGGAATCCTCGACCTCCAGCACGCAGCGTTCGCCGTCCTTCGACGCCCTCGTGCGCACGACGACGGTGCCGCCGTCGCGGTCGCACGCCTCCGCGCCGTTGGCGACGAGGTTGGCGACCACCTGGCGGATCTGCGTCGCATCCGCCTCGACCCGGGGGAGCGGCTCGCCCAGCTCCATCCGCAGGACGACCTTGCGGGGGATCGAGGCGACGAGCAGCGGCCCCATGCCCGAGACGACCGCGTTGAGGTCGACCCGCTCGCGTCGCATCCCGCTGCGGCCGACGTAGTCGAGCAGCTGGCCGGTCAGCGTCGCGGCGCGCTCGCTGGCGGCGACGACGCGCTCCAGGCAGTCGGCGGCGGGATGACCGGGGTCGAGCTTGCGACGGGCGAGATCGGCGTTCCCGAGAATGCCGGTCAGGATGTTGTTGAAGTCGTGCGCCACGCCTCCGGCGAACGTGCCGAGGCTCTCGAGCTTCTGCGTCGCGAACATCTGGCGCTCGACCGCCAGGCGCGCCTCCTCCGCGCGGCGACGTTCGGCCACCTCGCGGCGGAGGGCGGCGTTCTTGCTCTCGAGGACCACGACGATCGCGACGAAGAAGGCCGTGCCGAGAAGGCCGACGGCCAGCGACACCGCCGGCAGCGTCGAGGGGGCGGCCTGGCCGTGCACCGCGACCGTACGCACGATCCACCTTCGTCCCGCGAGAACGAAACGGTCCTCGTGACGCGGCGAAGCACCCGTCGGTTCCGCCCCACCCGACCGGCGGACGGCGATCGTCCGTTCGGTCGGGGGCTCCCCCTCGACACCCCCGTCGAGGAGCTCCACGTCGATGCCGACGTCCCGTTGCCTGCCGAGCGCGCGATCGAGGAGTTGATCCGCCAGGACGGCGCCGACGACGAATCCTCCCGGCTCCGCGGCCCCGCCGCCCCGCAGAATCGGGAGAACCGCCAGCAACCCGGAACCCGAGGACGCGTGGACGGGTCGAACGGGGCCGGTGAGCCGCTCGCGCCCCGTGGCGCGCGCCCCCTCGAACGCACGCCGGCGCTCGGGCTCGGATCCGAGATCGACCCCCAGAAGCGCCGCCTCCAGCTCGGGCGGCTCCACGAACCGGGGCTCGTAGCGCTCGCGGCCGTCCCGGAGCACCCGCGGAACCCAGGCGAGACACTCGAGGGACGCCTGACGTTCCCGGATCGCCCGAGCGAACGACGCGAACTCCGCCGCGGTCACCTCCTCGGAGGCCCGCCAGAAGGCGTCCAGCGCGACGAGACTCTGGAGCGAATCCTGCATCGCCTCGCGGACGGCGCTCACCCGCTCGGCGGACTCCTCGGCGAAGAGCCGCGCGTCGCGGTCGCTCTCGACCCGGACGGCCAGGCGCCACGCGAGAAGGGTCGAGACGGCCCCGGCGAGAACGACGACTCCGACCAGGACTACGATGCGTCGCACGACCGCCCCCCGGCGTGGCCGACCATTATGCGCGCGGTTCGTCGTCCCCGAGCCCGAGGGTGAACCTCGGCTCCTCCGCGCGACGGTTGGCGTCGGCGGCATCGAGATCGACGGCCCGCGCGAGCAGGCGGCCGCACGGACGCGACAACGCGAGCTTGAGCGCGAGATCGACGACCAGCGCGCCCCCGGCGCCCCACGCGAGCGGGCCGACCGGCTCCGTGGCAGGCAGGCGCAGCCACGCCGCGGCCGGGGCCGCCGCGGCGGCGCCGAGCGCCACGTAGGCGCCGACCCGCACGACGCTCCACACGTTCCACGCGAGCATCGCCACGACCGCCGTCCGCCGCGCCGCGCGAAGCAGGGTCGCGACGTAGGCGTTCATGTAGTTGAGGAGCACCGCCCCGAGCACGATCGAGGCGAGGTTCGCCGTGACCAGCGCGCAGGCGACGTAGACGAGGGTCTCGTGGAGGTGGCGCCGAAGCGTCGCGAACGGCGTGGACTCCGGGCCCGCGCCCGAACGCAGCCACGCGAGCATCTCCCGGCGGTACTCCTTCGCGCGGAGCACGCGGCGGTCGACCGCCTCGGCGTTGGGGACGAAGAAGTAGAGGGAGACGAGGGTCGTCGCGAGCGCCCACGTCCCCACCGTGGCGGCGGCGAGGCCGGGGGTCCCCCAGCGCCACGCATAGGCGAACGCCGTCCACCCCGCGATGCCCTGGGCCAGAGGCATCCCCCATCGGTTGCCGATGCGCCAGCCCAGACGGAACCCGACGACGCCGCAGGCTGCGCCGAGGATCAGGAAGTAGCCCTGCCCGAGGCCGAACATCAGCAAGCCCGCAGGATCCGGGCGCCCGCGCCGTCGCGGTAACGCGCGAGCACGCGCGCGGCGCTCTCCGCCCGATCGGGGTCGGCGAGCACGACGACGACCGGTCGCGCGAGACGCGCGACGTCGCCGTCGAGCGCGCGCCAGAAACGCGCCGCCTCGGGATCGCCCTCCGGCGGGATCTCGGGATCCACGAGAACGACGGCGCCGGGGGCCTCGTAATACGTGGAGACCCGCTCGCGGCCGTCCGACGCGGTCACGCTCCAGTGCCACAACCCCTCGGCCGCCTTCCAGACCTTCACGAGGCGTCGCCGAGGTGCCGCCGCAACACCGCGGCGAGCGCGTCGCGGTTCACCGGCTTCACCAGATAGTCGTCGAACCCCGCCGCGCGGGCCCGCTCCCGGTCGGGAGCCATCGCGAGGGCGGTGAAGGCGACGAGGGGGATCGCCGCGGTCGCGGGCTCGACCTTGAGCGCCCGCGCGGCGTCGAATCCCGTCAGCCCCGGCATCGCGAGGTCCATCAGGATCAGGTCGGGGGGATCGCGTCGCACCGCCTCGAGCGCCTCGGCGGCGCCGGGCGCCACGCGCGCGCGGTACCCGAGGCGCTCGACGAGGGTGCGCGCGAGCTCCCGGTTGGCGTCGTGGTCGTCGACGACGAGCACCGTCCTCGGTCCCCCCGACCCGGCGGTCGCATCGCGGTCCACGGCGCGTCGCACGAGGTCGACGAGAGCGCCGCGGGTGAGGGATCCCTTCTCGACGAGGGCGGCGACCCGCTCGCGCAGCCGCTCCCTTTCGGGGGCGCTGAGCTCCGCTCCGGTGAGGACGATCACCGGGATCCCCTGCGTCCTCGCGTCCCGCTCGAGCCGATCGAGGACGTCGAATCCGGTCATGTCGGTCAACACCAGGTCCACGACCACGAGATCGGGGCGCTGCTGGAAGGCGGCCGCCAGCCCCGCGGCCCCCGACGCGCGCCACGTGAGCCGGTACCCGACGGGCTCGAGCGTCGACCGCAGGAGATCCCCCGTGTTCGGGTCGTCGTCGATCGCCAGGATCTGCAGCCGGCGTCCCGGCGCCGGGCGCGCCGTCTCGCCGATCCGCTGCGGCGGGGCCTCGCGGGACGCGGGGGCGACGAACCTGTCGGGCGCGCCGGGGGCGTCGACCGCCGGGAGGGTGAACCAGAACGTCGCGCCCCGGCCGGGAGCGGTGTCGACCCCGACGCGGCCGCGATGTTCGTCCACCAGCGACCGGACGATCGCGAGGCCCAGGCCGGCCCCTTCGTTCTTCTTCACGAGCGGGCTCTCGCCCTGCACGAAGGGGCGGAAGACGTCCTCGACCGCCTCCGGATCGATCCCCGGCCCGTTGTCGCGCACCTCGAACCGCACGTGAGCCCCCTCGTCGCGCGCGACGAGCTCGACCACGTCTCCCGCAGGGGAGAACTTCACCGCGTTCGAGAGCAGGTTCAGCAGGATCTGCCGCAGCCGCCGCTGATCGGCGGACACGACCCGCTCGGTCTCGACGACGACCCGGAGCTCGATCCCCTTGAGGCGCGCGGCGGGCTCGAGGGTGCGCACCGCGTCGCGCGCCGCCACGAGAACGTCCACGTCCTCGAGGTCGAGCGACAACCGCCCGGCCTCGATGCGTGCGAGGTCGAGCACGTCGTTGATCAGGCCGAGCAGGTAGCGACCGCTCGCGTGGATCTCCTGCACCTGCCGCAGATGCTCCTCGGGGACCTTCCCCGCGAGGTCCTCGGCCAGCAGCTCGGAGAACCCGATCACGCTGTTGAGCGGGGTGCGCAGCTCGTGGGACATGTTCGCGAGGAACTCGGTCTTCAGGCGCGTCGCGCGCTCGATCTCGCGGTTCTTCTCCTCGAGCTGCTTCATCGCGTCGGCGAGGTCGCGCGTGCGCTCCTGCACGCGGTGCTCCATCTCGTCGCGCGAGGCGGCGAGGGCCTCGGCCATGCGGTTGAAGCCGTCCGCGAGGCGTCCGAGGGCGTCGGTGCGCTCGACGACGACGCGCGAACCGAGGTCGCCCTCGGCCACCCGGTCGAGGGCTTCCGTGAGCGGCCTCACCGGGCGGAGGATCCACCCCGACAGGAAGAGTCCCACGGCCAGCGCGAGGATCATGAGCACGACGCCGAGCGCGAGCGATCGTCCCACGAGGCGGGCGCTGGGCTGGTTCACCGACGCGAGGGGCACGAAGGTCAGAAGCGTCCACGGCTTGACCTGCAGGCGCAGCGCGACCGCGAGCACCTCCTCGCCGCTGACGGGATCGGTCTCCAGGAACGGCGTGCGGTCCGGCGGCCCCACGACGCGCCTGCGCTCCTCGGGGGCGTCGATGGGATTCTCGAGGAACTCGCGCGTGCGCTCGCCGAACCGGCGCCCCTCCACCAGCGCGTCCACCACCTCGGAGGGCAGGGGGCCGATGGGACGGTAATCCACCGGGCCGGGGGTGCTCTGGCCGATGCGCACCCCGACGCTGTCGTAGAGGACGACGCGGCTTCCGGGGCCGGCGAGGCCGTGCACCTCGCGCAGACGCCGGAGCAGCGCCTCCGTGCGGACGTAGAGGACGACGACGGCGAGGACCTCCCCTCGCGGGTCGCGCAGCGGCCCGTAGTAGGCGAGCACCTGCGTACCCCCGCCGGAGGCTTGCGTCTCGAACGGGTCGGCGGCTCCTCGTCGCCCGGCGAGGCCCTCGGAGTAATACGTCTGTCCGGCGACGCTCCGGCCGATGGCCCCGGGATCCGTGTCCAGCAGGATCACCCCGTCCCGCCCCACGAGGGCCACCCCGTGCACGTCGGCGTCGGTGTCCACGAGGTTCGCGAGGGACGCCTCGGCCCGCGACCGGCGCGAGGGCTCGTGCGGAGACTGCGCGTACTCCCGCAGCGTCACCGAACGTCCCATCCGCTCGACGGTCTCGAGATAGGCGGTGTGGAACGCCTCGATCTGCCCGCCGATCTGATCGGCGCGTGCGGCCAGCAGGCTCTCGGCGTCCTTGCGGGTCTGCTGGCGCGCCTCGCGGAACGTGAACCCCGTCGCCGCCGCGAGCGGCACCGTCGACACCAGCAGCAGCAACGCGAGGACCTTCCAGGGAAGCGGCCAGTCCGGAATGCGGAGGAACCGGGCCAACGCTCACGCCTCCGGTGGTTCGGCGGAGGACTCCCGGAGCAGGTCGCGGCGCGCGATCTCGACGAGGAACAGGAACACCGTGATGATCAGCGGTCCCACGAACAGCCCCACGAGCCCGAACGCCAGCATCCCCCCGAACAGGCCGAAGAAGATGAGCAGGGTATGCATCCGCACGCCGCGGCCGATGAACAGCGGCCGGATCAGGTTGTCGATCGACGATACGGCGACGACGCCCCAGATCAGGAGGAACGTCCCCCAACCCCACGATCCGGTCGCGAACAGGTAGATCGCCGCGGGACCCCAGACGATCGCGGTCCCGCCGGGGAGCAGCGCGCAGAAGAACATCGCCGCCCCGAAGGTCACCGGCTGCGGGAGCCCCGCGATGGCGAAGCCGATCGCGCCGACCGTCCCCTGGACGAGCGCGGTGGCGAGCACGCCGAAGAACACCGAACGCGTGACCTCCTCGAGCTCGCGGAACACCTCGTCCCGGTCGGCCTCGCTCATGGGGAGGAACCGGCGCACCGCGCCGACGACGGCCGGGCCCTCGTGGAAGAGGACCGTCATCGTGACGAGCATGACGATGAAGCTGAGGATCGTCTGGACGGCGTTGGCGACGATCTCGCTGGATTTCCCCGCGAGGGCGTTCCCCACGGTCTTCAGCGCCGAGATCGCCATCCCCTTCAGGTCGATCGACTCGACGTCGACGTAGCGACCGACGAACTCGATGGCGTCCTTCAACGCGGGGATCCGCTCGGAGAGGCTGACGCCGGCGTCCGCCTGCTCCTGCGCCGTCTCCAGCCAGTTGTATCCGTCGACGACCCCCTGGCCGACCTTGATCGCCGCGATCACCGCGGGAACCACGACGAGCGAGGCGAGCGCGACCGACAACGCCGTCGCCGCGAGCCACGCCCGTCCGCGCACCCAGCCGAGCAGGCGACGGTGCAGCGGGCTGAACGCCACGACGAGCACGGTCGCCCACGCGATCCCGGTCAGGAACGGCCGGAAGATCAGGAACATGAGGTAGAGCGTCAGCGTGAAGAGCGCGACGAAGACGCCACGGAAGACCCAGTCGCGGCGCACGCTCAGCCCTTTCGGGGGCCGAGGGTGGCGAAGTCGTCCTCGTAGTCGTCGAGCGCGGCCTGGACGACCGTGCACGCCTGCTCCCGGTCGTAGACCGCCTCGATCACCATCGCCGGCGGCTCCCCCACGACGAGCTTGTAGGTCCCGAAGTAGTGGCGCAGCCGCTCGACGAGCGCCTTGGGGAGCTCGGTGACCGAGCGGACCTCGCCCCACACCGGGTCCTTGTCGAGCACGGCGATGATCTTGTCGTCCGCCTCGCCGTGGTCGATCGCCCGGATTCCCCCGACCACGCGCGCCGTCACGAGGACCTCGGACTTGTTGATCGGGCGCTCGCTGAACACGCAGATGTCGAGGGGATCCCCGTCCCCGCGCCCTCCCTCCTTCGAAAGGGCGCCGACGCGGTCGCCGCAATAGGTCCGCGGGATGAACCCGTACAGGGTCGGCGGCGACGAGGAGGTGCGCTGCGGGCGGTCCACGCGCAGGTACCCCGTCGCCTTGTCCACCTCGTACTTGACGAGGTCGAAGGGAGTGATCTCGATCCAGGCCTGCACGATCTCGGGAGGGTTGGGACCCGCCTCGAGGCCGTGCCAGGGGTGAGGCCGCCACCGGAAGAAGGTAGTCATGGCGGAAGGGTAGCGCGGGCCACGGAATGGGGACAGCAACCTATTTCCCGGAGCCGAAGACACCGGTTACGGGTCTCGGGAACCGGGTTGCGGGCCCCTCTCGGCTCAGGCGCCCCGCAGCCCCGCCCCCAGCCGCTGCACGATCCCCGCCCGGCCGACCGCTTCGAGCCGCTTCAGGATCCGCTGCACGGCGGCAACCGGGGCCTGGCGGTCGTGGAGCAGCGACACCGAGCCGCGCGCGGCCGCGGCGAGCGCAAGGGCCGCCCGAGCCCCCTCCCCCGGGGACTCCGAGCGTCCCTCGAAGGCGCGCTCGAGCTCGGTGTACCGCTCCTCCGCCAGGAAAGCCGCGGCGAGACCTTCGTCCACCGCGTCCCAGCCCGGGGCGAGCGCGGCGGCTTTCCCGAAGGCATCGGCCGCCGTGCGGAAGTCCTCCGTCGACAGGACGAGCTCCGCGAACGCCGCCCACGCCCAGACGTCGCTCGGATCGGCCCGGAGCCCTTCCAGGTAGGCCTTCATCGCCTCGAGGGTGGACCCGCGGGCGCACTCGACCGCACCCTTCGCGACCCAGGCGCAGGCCCCCCCGCCGGGGAGGCACACCCCCTCCTCGGCGAATCGCGCCGCCCCGTCGACGTCGCCCTGCAAGAGCGCCGCCTCGGCCGCCCGCGCGCGGGCGACGGGGCCCACGAGGGCGTGCTCGTCGAAGGGGGAGGCGACGCCGTCGTCGCGGTCGAAACACGCGCGCGCCCGTTCGAGCGCGGCCTCGGCGTTCCCTTCGGCGAGGTCGGCGTCGATGCGGAGCAGCTCGAAGACGACGCCGGCCGCGAGAGGATCGGCGAGCGCCCGGCGCGCCTCATCGACCCGGCGCTTCGCGAGCAGCGCCGACACCCGCAGCCGGAGGGCGTCCGCGGCAAGGCGGGGCGCGAGGATCCCGGGGTGGTCGTACAGCCAGTCGAGGTGGACGAGCGCCTCGTCGAGGTGCGATCCGGGAACGGCGCGCCCGAGGACGACGGGGCATCGCTCGCGGGCGAGGAAGTAACGCGCGGAAGCGTCGCCGTCGGCGGCGACGACGCGTCGCCGCAACAGGTCGAGCGTGCGCTGCTCCTTCCCCTTCGCCACCCGCCGGGCGCGCAGGAAGCCGTCGTGCCCGACCTCCAGGCCGCTGGGTTCGGGATCGACGGAGCGCATCCCCAGGCGCCGCGCGATCGAAGGGACGATCTGCTCGTGGATCTCCCCCTGGAAACGGTGCTCGGGGCGGTTCCGGAACAGTCGCACCAGCGGATAACGTCGCAGACCGCCGCCGTCGACTCGATCGTGCATCGCGCCGGACAACGCCTCCGCCTCCGTCGCGTCGAGACGGAGACGAAGCGCGTCGGGAGCGGGCCCGCCTTCGATCCACTCGTCCGCGTCGAGAACGAGGATCCAGTCGCCGGTCGCCTCCGCGAGCGAGGCGTTGCGCGCGGCCGAGAAATCGCCGGTCCAGGTCCGGGTCACCAGTCGCGCGCCGGCCGCCTTCGCCTTGGCCCGCGTGTCGTCGTTCGACCCCGTGTCGACCAGCACGATCTCGTCGACGTACGGCCGGGCCGACTCCAGGCAACGCTCGACGACGTCCCCCTCGTCGCGGGCGATCAGGCAGAGACTGATCCGGGACATGACACCTCCGGGCCCCAGGTTTGCAACGAGCGGGCCACGACCGAATCGCGGAATTCCCGCCTCCGGCGCGACGGGCCTACCAAAAAAGGTCGGCCGGTTACGAGAAACGTCGTCGCATCGCAGGGGCGTGCGTCCCCCTTCGCTTCCTCCGACGACCCGCCCGGGCGTGGTCCACCTGAAGGTCGCCGACCTTCCGGGCATGGGTGCCTTCTACACGGACGCGATCGGCCTTCTCGAGCGCGCGCGCTCGCCCCGGGAGATCCGGCTGGGGACCGAGCGGGACGAGCTGCTCGTCCTGCACGCGCGCCCGTCCGGTCGTCGCGTGCGCGGGACGACCGGCCTCTTCCACGTCGCGATCCGCGTTCCGGATCGGCGCGAGCTCGCGTACGCCCTGCACCGCGTGCCGGACGCCGGCGGGCGCTTCGACGGCTTCGCCGACCACGACGTGAGCGAGGCGCTCTACCTCTCCGACCCCGAGGGGAACGGGATCGAGATCTACCGCGACCGTCCCGCCGACACCTGGGAGCGCGACGCGCGCGGCGTACGGATGGGGACGAACCCGCTCGACCTCGAGGGGCTCCGTCGCGAGGCCGGGAGCCGACGCTCGGAGTCGCTGCCTGCCGGCACCGACGTCGGCCACGTCCACCTCCACGTCCGCGATCTCGCGGAAGCGGAGCGGTTCTGGTCGGGGACGTTCGGCTTCGACGTGACCGCCCGTTACCCGGGGCAGGCGAGCTTCCTCGCCGCCGGCGGATACCACCACCACCTCGGCGCGAACGTCTGGGCCGGGGTCGGGGCGCCTGCGCCTCCGGAGGACGCCCTAGGACTGCTCCACCTCGAGTGGATCGTTCCGGCCGATGGAGCCGCGGCGCTTCGCGAGCGCCTTGCCCCGTTCGCCCGCGACGACGGCCGCTTTGCCGACCCCTCCGGAAACGCGTTCGAGATCGTCGGCGCCTGAGTCGGGCCAGCGACGCTTGGCCTCCGCCGCCGACTGGGCGATGAGGGCCTCGAGAACCTTCGCATCGAGGTCGGCCAGGCGTCTGAAGTACAGACAGGACTTTCCCATCTTGTGTTTCCCGAGCTTCGCCAGGAGCTTGTCCTGTCCGGGAGCGCCCGGGGCCAGGTAGACCACCAGGTCCCTGCCGCGGATCGCGAAGGCGGCGAGACACGACTGACCCGAGTGACCGCTCTCGTAGCGGTAGCTGTAGGAGCCGTAGCCCACGATGCTCGGGCCCCACATCTTGGGCCGTTGCTTCGTGACCCGCCTGCACATGGCCATGATGGCCTTGCAGTCCTTCAACTGCTCGGGGCTCGCGCGGGACGCGAGGTACTCGTCGATGCTGGCGCTCGTGGGTTTGGTCTTGTTTTCAGCCATCCGAGGTTCCTTGCCCGCGTGGGGCGGCTCGACTCACCGACCCGAACGATACGGCAGTACGAACAGATACAAGCCCGTGAGAAGCAGCAGGCCGAGCGGAAGCAACGGCGCGTAGGTGATCCAGGGCGGAGGCTGTTCCCCCCCTCCGATCGCCAACGCGACGAAGTTCGCGATGACGGTGAGCGTGAAGCCGATCGACACCCAGCGATGGAACTGTCGGATACCGCGGCTCCAGCTCATCGGGACTTCCTCGACTGGATCAGCTTCCATCCGTTCCCCGAGGGGTCGCGGAACCCCGCGTCCACAGTGCCGAAACGCTCCACGGGCTCCTGCGTGAACTCCACGCCCCGGGCGCGCATCCTCTCGTACGCGGCGCGGCAATCGTCCACGGAGAGGACGAGCGGGGGCATCGCGCCCTTGGCGACGATCTCGCGGACCGCCTGCGCCGTCGCCGCGTCGAGGACCGGCGGACCCGGCGCGAACAGGCCGAGCTGAAACGACGGCTGCTCGGGGTGCTGCACCGTCAGCCATCGATAGTCCCCGTTTCGCACGTCGGCGTGGACGCGGAAACCGACCTTCTCGACGTAGAACTCAAGGGCTTCGTCCTGATCCCTCACGTACAGTCCGACGACTTCGACTCCCTGGCTCATGGGGCCTCCTTGGTTCGAGGCCGTTTTGTACCCTTCGCCGCGCGGCGCCGCTTCTCCAAAACTGCGATCGTGAGGTCCGGCCGCGTGCCGGCGCTCAGGTAGCAGGCGGGGACGCTCCGCACCCCGGCCGCCTCGGCCTTCTCGCGCGCCCGGAGTTCGCCCGGGCTCTCTCCGGTGACGTCGCGGAAGGTGCGACCGAACGTCCCCAGGCTCCGCCAACCGGTCTCCCACGCGATCTCCGTGATCGACAGGTCGGTGTCGCGCAAGAGCGCCTTGGCCCGCTCGATCCGCCGCGTGAGCAGGTAGCGGTGCGGCGGAAGGCCGAAGGCCTCCTTGAACGACCGCGCGAAGTGGGCTTCGGAGACCCCACTCACTCGGGCGAGCCGCCGGATCGGCCACGCCTCATGCGATGCG
This sequence comes from Candidatus Polarisedimenticolaceae bacterium, assembly GCA_036376135.1. NCBI lineage: Bacteria > Pseudomonadati > Acidobacteriota > Candidatus Polarisedimenticolia > Candidatus Polarisedimenticolales > Candidatus Polarisedimenticolaceae > Candidatus Polarisedimenticolaceae bacterium. The sequence continues at coordinate 43,535 of DASVAW010000101.1, forward strand.
CCGTCCATCCGGTCCTTCGCGCGCAACAGGCGGCGCAGGAGGTCGGGGTCCCGGGGCGTCGGGGGCGCACCCGCCTTGCCTGCCGCCGGGCCTCTCACCCCCGACGTGCCGCCTCGATGGTGGCGATGTCGATCTTCCGCATCGTCATCATCGCGTCGAACGCGCGCTTGGCGGCCGCCGGATTGGGATCGGCGATCGCCTCGGACAGGACCCGCGGCGTGATCTGCCACGACAAGCCCCACCTGTCCTTGCACCAGCCGCAGACGCTTTCCTCACCGCCGTTGCCGACGATCGCGTTCCAGTAGCGATCGGTCTCCTCCTGGGTCTCGGTCGCGACCTGGAACGAGAACGCCTCGCTGTGCTTGAACTCGGGCCCGCCGTTGAGGCCAAGGCACGGGATGCCGAGCACGGTGAACTGGACCGTCAGCACGTCCCCCGCCTTGCCGGACGGGAAGTCCCCCGGCGCGCGGTAGATCGATTGGACGGAGGAGTCGGGAAAAGTCGCGGCATAGAAGCGCGCCGCTTCTTCGGCGTCTCCGTCGTACCAGAGGCAGACCGTGTTCCTCGCCAGGGTCGTCATGGTGTTCCTCCCTTGTCGTTGCGGTCCGGCGGATCCAGGAGAGGCGTCGTTTCGGGGGCCCTGAGAACCTCCAACCGCTGCAGCCAAGGATCCGCGGCTTCTCACGCGTCACCGTGGCCCCGCACCGGCGAGACGGTCAACCCGCATCATCCGCGCACTCCGGGTCTTCCGGAAGGTGCTCGTAGACCGCGGTAATCAGGCGGTCCAGCGGACCGTTCAAGCCCGAACAACAAGCCTCGATCTCCTGGACGGACACCCGGATGGCAACGAGGAGCCGGCCCAGCTCGGCGTTGATCTCGGGCGCGGCCGGCAGATCGAGGAGCTGCGAGATCCGCTCCTGGTAGCGGAAACAGTTCGCCTCGAGATCCCCGGTGTCGACCGCGGCCGAGGCGTCCGCGGGCAGCACCGTCAGCCGCGACCGGATGGACACCAGCCGCTCCATCACGCCGTCGAAACGGCTTTTGAGTTGTTCAGGGGTGGGCATCTTCTTCGACTCGCCATCCCTGGAAATGAACTGTCGCACCATCCACTTGGCATACTCCGTCGTGCTTCCCTGCAGGTTCGTCGTGAATCTCCGGCCCATCCGTCACCGGGTGTACCCGTACATCACGCGAAACGTCTCCCGCTCCTCCGCGCGAAGTTGATTCTCGAATCGACGCAACTCGGCGGAGCCCTCGGGCCTGGCCGCGTGGATTCGCAGCCAGGCGGTCATGGCGATTCCGCCGTCCAGCTGGGAGCGCAACAGCCAGTCGTAAACCGGTGCGGGGTCATCCGTTCGCCGATACTCCCGGAGCAGCAGCTCGGTCCGGCAGTAGGCCCAGTTCGTATCGTGGCTCGAAGGCGGCGCCGCGGCCTCAGCCTGCGCGAACAGGCACAAGACCCGGCCGGGCGTCCTCCACTGCAGGACTGCGAGGCCCGTCACCACCACGACGACCGTTGCGGTCACCCTTCGCACTGACAACTTCATTCCGTCCGCCTGAAGATGCTGCCGTCAATCGGCCGCGCGAAGCCCGTTCCGACGGGACGGCGGGTTACTCCTCCTCGCCCCACCCGCCGCCGACCCGGGCCTCCAGGTCCCCGAGCACGTCCTCGATCTACGCCAGCGCCGACCTCAGGTCGTCGGCGATCTCCCGGGCCAGCAGGTGCGGCTCGGGCAGACCCGCGGAGTCCACCGGACTTTCGTCGCGCAGCCAGAAGACGTCAAGGCTCACCTTGTCGCGCGCGAGGATCTCCTCATAGGTGTCGGGTCGGAAGCGGCCGTCCGGCGTCGGCAACGCATGCCGTCCTCGAGGGGCATGCCGTCGCACGCTCCCCGGCGAAGGCGTCGAGTTGCGGCGGCGCTCGGCCCATTCGCCGGGGGATTGGGATGGAGTTTCGATCGTTCTCGTCCGGCGCCGGGCCTCCAACGGCCCGCTAGTAACGACATCTTGACTAAGCGATCTCGAAAGTAAAGACTTCGTTCCCAAGATGCCCAAGAGGAAGACCGGCCGTTACGAGCGGGTCAAGGTCGGCGGCGAGGAGGTCGCGGCGTTCGTCCCGGCCCCGCTGCCTCCCTCGAACCCGCCGCTGGTCCTCGACGCCGCCCGCGCCGAGCGCGTCCGGGTCGCCGAGCAGGCGCTCGTCCGGCTCGACCTCGCCGGGGAGATGGTCCCCTCCCTGGACTGGTTCCTCTACGCCTTCGTGCGGAAGGAGGCGGTCGTCTCGTCGCAGATCGAGGGGACACAGGCGACGCTCATCGACCTCCTCGAGTTCGAGGCCCAAGGCGAGGGCGAGCCGAACGCGGACGTGGAGGAGGTCTGCAATTACCTCGAGGCGCTGAAGTACGCGCGAGCCGAGCTTGCCGCTTCGAAGGGGCTGCCGCTCTCGATGCGCCTGCTCAACGAGACGCATCGACGCCTCCTGAGCGGCGCTCGCGGCTCCGACAAGCTCCCCGGCGAGGTCCGCCGCAGCCAGAATTGGATCGGCGGCACCCGCCCCGGGAACGCCGCGTTCGTGCCTCCCCCGCCCCACGCGCTCGGGAAGGTGCTCGCGGACTTCGAGAAGTACATCCACAGGAAGGACGCACTGCCGCCCCTCGTGCGGGCGGGCCTCCTCCACGTCCAGTTCGAGACGATTCACCCCTATCTCGACGGCAACGGACGCATCGGCCGTCTGCTCATCACCCTCGAACTGGAGCGCGCCCGGCTCCTGTCGAAGCCCCTCCTTTACTTGAGCCTCCACTTCAAGCGCAACCGCGACGACTACGATCGCCGTCTCGATGCCGTGCGCACGGAGGGGGACTGGGAGGGCTGGCTCGATTTCTTCCTCGACGGCGTGACGACCGTGGCCGACGAGGCGGTCGGCGACGCGCGGGAGTTGTTCGCCCTCGTGACCGCCGATCGAGCGCGCGTCCTGGCGCAGGAGGGTTCGTCCGTCGCGGCGCTGCGGCTGTTCGAACTGCTCCCGCGGCGGCCGGTCGTCACCGTCGCGTCGGTCATGAAGGCGATCGAGACGACGAAGCCCACGGCGGGGCGCGCGATCGAGGCGCTCGTCGGTGCAGGCGTGCTCGTCGAGACGACGGGGCGGAAGCGGGATCGGTCATACGCCTACCGGCGGTACCTGGATCGGTTGAGGGTCGGGACGGAGCTGGGTTAGCCGACCGGGCTCACGCGATCCCGAACCTCTTCGCCGCCGTCTCCGCGATGACCCGCCCGATCGCAAGGCACGCGGTCGCCGCCGGCGACGGGGCGTTGAGGACGTGGACCTGGTTCTCGGCCTCGACCAGGTGGAAGTCGTCCACCATCGTGCCGTCGCGACCGACCGCCTGGGCGCGCACTCCCGAGCCCGCGGCGACGACGTCGGCCGCCCGGACCTCGGGAACCAGCGTCTGGAGCGCTCGGACCAGCGCCGCCTTCGACAGCGAGCGCGTCCATTCGTCCACGCCCGTGCGCCAGTGCCTTGCGAACAGGCGCCACGCGCCGGGGTAGCTGAACGTGTCCCACAGGTCGCGGGCCGACACGCTGAACCGGGTGTACCCCTCGCGCTTGAAGGCGAGGACGGCGTTCGGGCCCGCCTCGATCTCCCCGGTGATGCGGCGGGTGAAATGCACCCCCAGGAAGGGGTATCGGGGATCGGGAACGGGATAGATGAGGTGCTTCACGAGGTGCGCCCGCTCGGGGGCGAGCGACCAGTACTCCCCGCGGAACGGGACGATCCGCAGGCCCGGGTCCACCCCGGCGAGCCTCGCCACGCGGTCGGAGCGCAGCCCCGCGCAGTTGACCAGGAAGCGGCAGCGGACCTCGCCGGCCGGGGTCTCGAGGACGAAACGCCCCGCTTCCCGGCGGACCGATTCGACCTCCGCCCCGGTCTCGACGGCACCGCCGCGCTCCCGGATGGCGGCGGCCAGGGCCTCGGAGACCTCCCGGTAGTCGACGATCCCGGTCTGCGGCACGTGGAGCCCCGCGAGGCCGGTCGCGTAAGGCTCGATCTCCTTCAGGGCCTGGGGGTCGAGGCGGCGGAGCCCGTCGAGGCCGTTCTCCGTCCCCCGCCGCTCGATCGCGTCCAGTCGCGGAAGCTCGTCGGGGGTGGTCGCGACGATGACCTTGCCGCATCTTTCGTGTCGGACGCCGCGCTCGGTGCAGAAGGCGTAGAGGGCCTCGCGACCCTCGACGCACAGCTTCGCCTTGAGCGAGCCGGGCTTGTAGTAGATCCCCGAGTGGATCACCCCGCTGTTGTGCCCGGTCTGATGGGCGGCGACCCGATCCTCGGCTTCCAGCACCGCCAAATCGACGCGGGCGTGTTGCAGCAGGCGCAGGGCGGTGGCGAGCCCGACGACTCCACCACCCACGACGGCGACGTCGCAAGCCGGCGTGATCATGGCCGCAGGCTAACACGCGCTTGCGCTGCGCCCTCAAGGGGACTAAACAGTTGTGCAGCGGGATGGGGCCCCGCCGGGAGGTGCCGGCCATGTCGACGGGTGAGACGATCATTCAGAAGGCCCGCCAGTCCCTCGACCTCGCGGGCTTCCGCGAGCAGAACTGGACGGGCTCGTTCGCGCAGTACCTCGACATCGTGCACCGCGACCCGCGCGTGACGCGGACGGCGTACGAGCGCATCTACGACATGATCGTGTCGGCGGGGGTGCGCGAATACGTCGACAACAAGAAGCGGATCCTGCACTACGACTTCTTCGACGACGTGCCGCATCACGGCGAAGACGCCATCTACGGGCTCGACATCCCGCTGATGAAGCTCGTCAACATCTTCAAGGCGGCGGCGCAGCGTTACGGCACCGAGCGCCGCGTGATCCTCCTGCACGGTCCCGTCGGCTCGTCCAAGTCGACGATCGCGCGGCTGCTGAAGAAGGGGCTCGAGTCGTACTCCCGCCGCCCCGACGGCGCCCTCTACACCTTCGGATGGGTGCGCGACCTCGAGAAGCCCGACGAGGTCACGCCCTGCCCCATGCACGAGGAGCCGCTCCACCTCGTGCCCCACGAGCTGCGCGCGGCGATCGTCCAGGAGATGAACGCGGGCAAGGCGCCGGGCGACCGCCACCTGCACCGCATCGAGGGGGACCTGTGCCCCTTCTGCCGGCAGGAGTTCCGTGATCTGGCGATGAAATACGGCGGCGACTGGACGCGCGTGCTCAACCACGTGAGCGTGCGCCGGCTGCTGCTCAGCGCGCAGGACCGGATCGGGATCGGGACCTTCCAGCCCAAGGACGAGAAGAACCAGGACTCCACCGAGCTCACCGGCGACATCAACTACCGGAAGATCGCGGAGTACGGGTCGGACTCCGATCCCCGCGCGTTCAACTTCGACGGCGAGTTCAACATCGCCAACCGCGGCATGATCGAGTTCATCGAGGTGCTCAAGCTCGACGTCGCGTTCCTGTACGAGCTGCTCGGCGCGAGCCAGGAGCACCTCATCAAGCCGAAGAAGTTCCCGCAGACGTGGATCGACGAGGTCATCCTCGGCCACACCAACGAGCCCGAGTACCGGCGCCTGCAGAACAACGAATACATGGAGGCGCTGCGCGACCGCACGGTGAAGGTGGACGTCCCGTACATCACCCGGCTCACCGAGGAGATCAAGATCTACGAGAAGGACTACAACCTCGCCAAGATCCGCGGGAAGCACATCGCGCCGCACACCATCGAGATGGCCGCGATGTGGGCGGTGCTTACGCGCCTCGAGGAGCCCAAGAAGCACAACCTCACGATCATGCAGAAGCTCAAGCTTTACAACGGCAAGACGCTTCCCGGATACACCGAGGACAACGTCAAGGAGCTGCGCAAGGAGGCGCAGCGCGAGGGGATGGAGGGGATCTCCCCGCGTTACGTCCAGGACAAGATCTCCAACGCGCTCGTCTCCGAGCTCGACCAGCGCTGCGTGAACCCGTTCATGGTGCTCAACGAGCTCGAGGCGGGGCTGCGCTCCCATTCGCTGATCACGAGCGAGGAGCAGCGCCAGCGCTTCCGCGAGCTGCTCGACGAGGTGCGCCGCGAATACGAGGACGTCGTCAAGAACGAGGTCCAGCGGGCGATCGCCGCCGACGAGGCCGCCATCTCGCGCCTGTGCGCCAACTACATCGACAACATCAAGGCGTACACCCAGAAGGAGAAGGTCCGGAACCCGTACACCGGCCAGGACGAGGAGCCCGACGAGAGGCTGATGCGCTCGATCGAGGAGAAGATCGACATCCCCGAGGCGCGCAAGGACGACTTCCGCCGCGAGATCATGAACTACATCGGCGCGCTCGCCCTCGACGGCCGGCGGTTCGACTACAAGACCAACGAGCGGCTGCACAAGGCCCTCGAGCTGAAGCTGTTCGAGGACCAGAAGGACTTCATCAAGCTGACGAGCCTCGTCTCCTCGGTGATCGACAAGGAGACGCAGGAGAAGATCGACATCGTGAGGGGTCGCCTGGTGCGCGACTACGGCTACTGCGAGTCGTGCGCGGGGGACGTGCTCCACTTCGTCGCCAGCATCTTCGCGCGGGGTGACGTGAAGGAGCGCTGACCGTGGCCCGCATCGAGACCGATCTCTCCCGCTTCCGGCAGATCGTCCGCGGCCGGGTCCGCGACGAGCTGCGCAAGCACCTCGGCCGCCAGGAGATGATCGGCCGCCAGGGGCGTCAGGTCGTCTCGATCCCGGTCCCGCATCTCGAGCTCCCCCACTTCGCGCACGACCACGGCGGGAAGGGGGTCGGCCAGGGGGAGGGCGACGAGGGCGGCTCCGGCTCGAAGGCGGGCGACAAGCCGGGGGCGCACATCCTCGAGGCGGAGTTCTCCGTCGAGGAGCTCGCGCGGCTCCTCGGCGAAGCGCTCGAGCTGCCGCGGATCCAGCCCAAGGGGATCGACGAGACCGATTCCCCCGCCGGGCGTTACACCGGCGTCCACACGGTCGGGCCCGACTCCCTCCGGCACTTCAAACGCTCCTACCGGCAGGCGTTGCGGCGCATGGTGGCGTCGGGGGTCTACGACCCCGAGCGGCCGCGCGTGGTGATCGACCGCGCCGACCGTCGCTTCCGCGTGCGCGAGCCCAGGCCGCAGCCCAAGGCGAACGCCGCGATCGTGTACGTGATGGACGTGTCGGGGTCGATGGGGGACGAGCAGAAGGAGATCGTCCGCACCGAGAGCTTCTGGATCGACGCGTGGATCCGCCTCCACTACCACGGCGTCCGCAACGTCTACATCGTGCACGACGCCGCGGCGAAGGAAGTGGACCGCGACACCTTCTTCCGGATCCGCGAATCCGGAGGCACCGTGATCTCGACCGCCTACGACCTCGCGATCCGCATCCTCGACGAGCGGTTCCCCGTCGCCGACTGGAACCTCTACCTCTTCCACTTCTCCGACGGCGAGAACTACTCCCGCCAGGACAACGAGAAGTGCCTCACGATGCTCTCCGACCGCCTGCTCCCGGCCGTGAACCTGTTCGGCTACGGCCAGGTCGAGGCCCTCGGAGCGCGCGGGGACTTCCACGAGTTCCTGGAGCGGCGCTTCGGGTCCGAGCCCAAGGTCGCCCTCTCGCGCATCCCCGACCGGGACAAGATCGTCGATTCGATCCGGACCTTCCTCGGGAAGGGGCGCTGACGCCGTGAGTCGGTCCCTCCCCCTGGAGCTCGCGCGCGAGCAGGAGCGCATCGAGCGGATGGCCGACGGATTCGGCCTGACCTTCTTCACGACCGTCTTCGAGATCGTGGACTACCAGCAGATGAACGCGCTGGCGGCCTACCAGGGGTTCCCCACGCGTTACCCGCACTGGCGCTGGGGGATGGAGTACCAGCAGCTCTCGAAGAGCTACGAGTACGGCCTGCACAAGATCTACGAGATGGTCATCAACAACGACCCCACCTACGCGTACCTGCTCGAGGGAAACCCGCTCGTCGACCAGAAGCTCGTGATGGCCCACGTCTACGGCCACGCCGACTTCTTCAGGAACAACGTCTACTTCGCCCACACCAACCGGAAGATGGTCGACGCGATGGCCAACCACGCCACGCGCGTGCGACGGATCCACGACGCGGTGGGCGTCGAGAAGGCGGAGCGGTTCCTGGACGCGTGCCTGTCGATCGAGGACCTCATCGACCCGGGCGCCGTGTTCCGGCCCGCGCGCAAGGCGGAGCCCGAGTCCGCGCGCTCCGCCGAGCCGGACGGCCGGATGCCCGCGAAGACCTACCTCGACCGCTACGTCAACCCTCCCGAGTACCTCGAGGAGCGGCGGCGGCGGCGGGAACAGGCGCGCGAGGACGCCCGGCGCTTCCCGCCGTCGCCCGAGCGCGACGCGCTGGGCTTCCTGCTGCAGCACGCTCCGCTCGAGGACTGGGAGCGCGACCTCCTCGAGATCGTGCGCGACGAGAGCTACTACTTCCTCCCGCAGCGGCAGACCAAGGTGATGAACGAGGGCTGGGCCTCGTACTGGCACAGCCGGATGATGACGCGCGGCCTGCTCGACGACTCCGAGGTGATCGACTACGCCGACCACCACTCGGGAACGGTCGCCACGCAGCCCGGTCGCCTCAACCCCTACAAGCTCGGGCTCGAGCTGTTCCGCGACATCGAGCGGCGCTGGGACAAGGGGCAGTTCGGCCCCGAATGGGAGTCCTGCGACTCCATGGCCGAGCGCGCCGGGTGGGACACCGGCGCGGGCCAGGGACGCGAGAAGATCTTCGAGGTCCGGCGCCTGCACGCCGACGCCACCTTCCTCGATTCCTTCCTGACCCGGGATTTCTGCGAGCGCGAGGGGCTGTTCGTCTCGAAGACCGACGCCCGCTCCGGGAAGACCGAGGTGGACAGCCGCGAGTTCGACGAGGTCAAGCAGGCGCTGCTCCTCCACTTCACCAACGGCGGGCGGCCGATGATCGACGTCGTGGACGCGAACTACGCCAATCGCGGCGAGCTGCTCCTACGCCACCGCCACCTCGGCGTGGATCTGAAGATGGACTGGGCCAAGGAGGTCCTCGAGAACCTCGTCCGCGTGTGGAAGCGCCCGGTGCGCCTCGAGACCCGCCTCGGACCCAAGGCGCTTCGCCTGGCCCACGACGGCACGGCCCCCTCCGAGGAGGAGCCCGGCGGCGGGAAGCCGGCGCCCGCGCGTTCCTGACGGCGGGAGACCTCCCGGTCCGCCGTCCGCCCCCGCCGGGCGGCACACCCTCGGGACCGGCTCCTCCTTGATTTTGCGGAGGCATCGTCGGATATTGGCGAGTCGGCCCCCGGCAATTCGCCCATGGGGTTGCCGGCACGACCTCGGAGAACGATGAAGATCCTAGGAATCTCCGCGTATTACCACGACAGCGCCGCGTGTCTCGTGGCGGATGGTCGGGTCGTCGCGGCCGCTCAGGAAGAGCGTTTCACCCGGAAAAAGCACGACCACGAGTTCCCGTCGCGCGCCGTGGAGTACTGCCTGCGCGAGGGCGGGCTCTCCTCCGCCTCCGAGCTCGACGTCGTCGCCTTCTACGACAAGCCGATCGTCAAGTTCGAGCGGCTGCTCGAGACCTACCTCCGCTACGCCCCCCACGGCATCCGCTCCTGGCTCAAGGCGATGCCGCTCTGGCTCAAGAAGAAGCTCTGGATGAAGGAGAACATCCGCGAGGAGCTCGACTACGAGGGCCGGATCGTCTTCACCGAGCACCACGAGTCGCACGCGGCGAGCGCCTTTTTCCCCTCCCCCTTCGAGCGCGCCGCCATCCTCACGATCGACGGCGTCGGGGAGTGGGCGACGGCGAGCCTGGGACTGGGAGAGGGGAACCGGATCCGCGTCCTGAAGGAGATCCACTTCCCCCACTCCCTCGGGCTGCTGTACTCCGCCTTCACCTACTTCACCGGGTTCAAGGTGAACAGCGGCGAATACAAGCTGATGGGCCTCGCCCCGTACGGAACCCCGAAGTACGCCGACCTCATCCTCGACGAGCTGATCGACCTGAAGGAGGACGGCTCCTTCAAGCTCAACATGCGCTACTTCGACTTCGCCGCGGGCCTGCGGATGACCAACGGCCGTTTCGCGAAGCGGTTCGGCGGCCCCGAGCGTTCGGCCGAGTCGAAGCTGACCCAGCGCGAGATGGACCTTGCCGCCTCGATCCAGGTCGTCACCGAGAAGGTGATGCTCGCGATGGCGCGCCACGCCCACGAGCAGACCGGCGCCGACAACCTCTGTCTCGCGGGGGGCGTCGCCCTGAACTGCGTGGGGAACGGGAAGATCCTCCGGACCGGCCCGTTCCGGAACGTCTGGATCCAGCCCGCCGCCGGCGACGCGGGGGGCGCGCTCGGCGCGGCGATCTTCGTCCACCACCAGCTCGCCGACGGCGAGCGACGCGTGGACGGACGCCGCGACTCGCAGCGCGCCTCGCTGCTCGGCCCGTCCTTCGACGATGCGACGATCGGGGCGTTCCTGCAGGCCAAGGGCGTCGTCGCCACCCGCTGCGAGAGCGACGAGGCGCTCGTGGAGAAGGTCGCCGACCTGATCGCTTCGGAGCACGTCGTCGGCTGGTTCCAGGGCCGGATGGAGTTCGGCCCCCGGGCGCTGGGCTCGCGGTCGATCCTCGGCGACGCCCGCAGCCGCGAGATGCAGACGCGGATGAACCTCGCGATCAAGTTCCGGGAGTCGTTCCGTCCGTTCGCCCCCTCGGTGCTGCGTGAATCCGTGAGCGAGTGGTTCCAGGTCGACGCCGACAGCCCGTACATGCTGCTCACCGTTCCGGTGAAGGACGAGCGGCGCCTGGACCCCGGCGATCCGACGGCGCAGGGGCTCGACAAGCTCAAGCAGATCCGCTCGACGATCCCCGCCGTGACCCACGTGGACTGGTCGGCCCGCGTCCAGACCGTGCGGAAGGAAGACAACCCGATCTACCACGCCCTCATCGACAGGTTCCGGCAGAAGACCGGCTGCCCGGTGATCGTGAACACCTCGTTCAACGTCCGCGGGGAGCCGATCGTCTGCACCCCCGAGGACGCCTTCCGCTGCTTCACGCGGACGAACATGGACGCCCTCGTCCTCGGCCGGTTCGTCGTGGAAAAGAAACACAACACCATCCCGCCCCCGGACACGGGCTGGATGAAGGAATTCGAGCTCGACTGATGGCGCGAAGAAAACACGACACGACGAAGCAAGCGGTCCGGTTCGCCTGGATCCTGTTCGTGCTGCTCGGCGCTTTGGCCAGCTTTTCCGCGTGGCGCGAGCACTGGGTCCGCGCCGGAATCGTCGCGGCCCTCGCCGTCGTCGGGCCGGCCCTCGCCCATCTCGCCCGGCCGGCGTGGATGGCCTTCTTCGCCCGGTGGATGAAGTTCGCCGAGGTTCTGGGCCTGATCTCGACGACGATCATCCTGTCGCTCTTCTTCTTCCTGATCCTGACCCCGGTGGGACTCGTGGCGCGCCTGTTCCGCAAGGACCCGCTCGATCTCGACTGGAAGCACCGCCGTCGGACCTACTGGGTCGACCGGGAGCCGGTCGAGCCGACGTTCGAGCGCTACGAGAAGCAGTACTAGGAGAGCCTCATGTCCTACGTCGGTGTTTTCAGGGAGCTCTGGGAGTTCCTCCGGCAGCGGAAGAAGTTCTGGCTCCTCCCGCTCGTCATCGTGCTCGTTCTCCTGGGCCTGCTCGTCGCGCTGACCGCGAAGAGCGCCCTCGCGCCGTTCATCTACACCGTCTTCTAGCCGGGGCGCTTCGCGAACCGGAACGGCTCTTCGCGCACGACGCCGTCCTTGCCGCGGATGGCGACGACGCAGAGCAGCCCGTCCTCCGTGCGTGTGTAGGAGATGCCTCCGAACCGCAGCTTGCCCTCCGACTTCTCGGAGAGCGGGAAGGCGAGGACCTTGTCCTTCTCCTCCCAGCCCGTCAGGTCGGCGTTGAAGTGCTTGAGCCGAAGCTCGAGGCTCCCGTCCTTCTCCACGATCGACAGGATCTCGTAGAAGGCGACGCTCCCGTCCTTCACGAGTCGGAACATCCCCGGCATCGCCCCGGCCCTGGGCTCGCCCCAGACGTCCTCGACCCATCCCCCGAGCCCTTCTCCCTGCCACGTCCCCGCGAGCCACGCGGCATCGGCGAGCGTCGCGGGCGGGGGCGTCGCAGACGGGGACGTCGCGGGCGGGGACGTCGCGGAGGCGTTCAGGCAGAGAACCGGGAGCAGGAGCACGAACACGATCCACGGCTTGCGCATGGCGAATCCTCCAAGGGTTCGTCGAACGGGCGAACGGAATTTCGACCGGGATCCGAGGCGCCAAGTCTTCGGCGCGTCAGGGCCGGCTCCCACCCCCGCGCCGCCGGCCGGCGCACGGATCCGGGTCGGGTCGTCGGCCCCTCGCCTGCCTCTCGGCTTCCAGGAAGGCGGGTTTGAGCGCGAAGTCGAACTTCCGGTAGACGCAGGCATACCCCTCTCGGACCAGGCTTTCGTTGTGGCTTCGCGTCCCGTCCCCCACCAGCACGTAACGAAGCAGGCGGCCGTACCGGTCCCGGTCGTCGGACCCGGGATCGGAGAGCAACTCGACCTCCTCCCCGACCAGCGCGAGCTCGGTGAACGACTTGGCCGCCTTGGCCCAGGCCCGGACCACCGGGTCGTCGGCGCCGAGCTCGCCGGTGTCCACCCCGAGCAGGCGCACGCGCGCCTTCCGCGACCCGATCCGCACGTCGATCGTGTCGCCGTCTCCGGCCCGCACCACCCGTGCCTTCACCCGCGGTGCGGACGCGAGGTCGGGGCTGAAACCCGAGCCCGCGGCATCCGCTTCGCGCGAGCACGCGAGCGCGGGCCCCAGCATCGCCGCCAGGACGAACACGAGACCGATCCGCCGTCGCATGGCCGCGCGAGTATAACGACGCGCGCCGCCGCGCCTCGCTCCCGCCCACCGAGGCCCTTGCGCCGCGCCCCCGACCGGGTGTTGCATATATGCAACCCTGACCGTGCGCCCCGCCTCTTACGCGATCGCGCGGCTTCGTGCAGGGTAGTCGTCAGTCCGAGTGGGGGACGAACCGTGGCGGAACGCGCCCTCGTGGCCTTCGGCCGCTACCTGCGGATGCTCCGAGACCGCAAGGGCCTCTCGCTCGAGGAGGCGGTAACCCTCACGCGCGTCTACCCGAGCCCGTTGAGCAAGGGTTATCTCTCGCGCCTGGAGAACGGCGCCACGCGCGCGGGCTTCGAGAAGATCGTCGCCCTCGCGAAGGCGTACGGCGTTCCGGTGGACGTTCTTGCCGAACGGCTGTGGCTCGATCTCGAGCTCGAGAAGAACGATCCGCCGGAGACGGAGGGGATGACGTTCAAGCGGTTGACCGCGAGCGGGTCGGATCGCGCACATGCCGGCTGGCGTTGGAAATCGTACGCCTACCTCCGCGACGCCACAGCGCTGGCTAGCAGCGCGCCGGTGAATCCAGGATATCGAGACCAGAGCGAACAAGTCGCCATCGCGATTCAGAACTGCGCGACCGCCGCAACGAAGCTGGGCGCGTTGAACTTCGCTTTATGGGAGTACAAGTACGTCGAATCGCTGGGAACCGTCAGCACCAAGAATCAAGTTTCGCTTCTGAGTTGCATCTCCACTTTGCACAGGCGGCGCGGCGAACTTCAGACGGCTCGACTCATCGCGGACCGGGCCATCGAGGCAGGGAGACGGCCTGAAGGAGCCACGTTCTTGGGCTATGCGTACAGCACGCGTGCGGTGATCGCCCATCTGGAAGGTGAATTCTCCGCTTGCCTCGAGATACAGAAGCTCGCCCTCGCCGCGTTTCGCGCCGCGGGACGAGAAGCCGAGAGTGCAAGTGCCCACCACGCGATCGGCCAGATGTTCTTTGAGCTTGGCCGAACGGGGGCAGGACGCCGCGCGATGGCGGCTGCAGAGCGGATCGCGTCGAAGCTGGATCTCCATGACGTCCGAGTCCGAATTCGGCTGTCGCTCGGCGAGTTCGATTTTCGGGAGCAGAAGTTCGAGAGCGCCATCGGTTATTGGCAAGATGCCGCCAGGCTCGCACGTGAATCGCGAGATCGCACCCTTCTGTTCATGGCGGAACACCGTCTCATGAAGCAAGCGATCGCCGAAGGTCGTCGCAATTACGCCCAGTCCCTGGCACGCCACCTCCAACGCCTCAC